>JAPPDN010000813.1 GCA_028824575.1 Candidatus Poribacteria bacterium
CAAAGACGCACAGTTACGCACGCTGGCTCAACGGCAAACGGATGCTATATGACATAGCAGCAGATCCGCTCCAGATGAACAACCTGATTGACAATCTCGAAGCGAAACCGTTAGCAGACGAAATGGAGGCAACCCTTGCAGACCTGATGGATGCCCGCAACGACACACTCCAGCCCGCGACGAGTTACACGGATTGGTATGACCTGCAACGCCGCATCGTCCGTAACGCCCACGGTCCCCTCGGCGACCCAGAGGACGAACCCGACTGGTCATTATTGAAATGATTTGATAATATCCTAAAATAAGGTGTAAAGGCAAAACGGAGAAACCTGTGCCCCAACCCGACATCATCCAAACTATTCTGAAAGATAGCAATGACGACATTTCTCTATTTGACGAATCCGAAATTCAAGACTGAAGTAATTGCATCCGACCTAACACTTATCACCAGAACAAATGCTTGACTTCCCTGCCGAAATACACGACACCGGCACCGACCTTTTTCGGGACATAAAATAATATGTCGCGCGTCCGCGTGATAAATCCCGGCACCTCGCCAAAGGTGAATGACGCGCCCACACCGACACTTTTGGTGATCCCTTCTGTGCTGGCTTCTTCCGCCACGTGGAAACTAAGAGCGGAGCCGCCTTCGGTCTGAACACCGACATCAAGCCCGTGTCTATTGCCGTCGCTCTGTATATCGACGTAAAACGGTTGCGGTAACACAGACTCAGGCGATTGGAGACCGAGCCGAACGGCATCCTGTGGTCGCAGCGTAGCGGCGGGATCGGCAGGCTGACGCGTTCGCGTTTTTGCTGGCACAGCTGTGCGTTGGCTTTGGCGCGTCTGTTTCGCGCGGTTTCGTGCCCAAGTCTTCCGGAGATTGGCAATACGACGTGTGTTCTTCACCGTTTTCTTCTCTGTTTTCTTTTTCTGCCTCTTAACAGTTGCACGACGGAGCTGCGGTTTCTTTTTGGTGCTGCGTTGAACCTTCGGCTCCGAGTCGGATTGATTTTCGGCGCGCACGGTATGGTTTCCGAGTACAAAGAAACTGAAAAGTGTAACACTGAGTAAGGCGATTCTTGTAATCTGTTTCATGTTCCCCCCATGGGCACATATCCAAAAAGGTCATCTCTAAAACTGGTAGTCTGCTCAAGTAGAGTTTTTGTGTTCATTGAAATCCGTGTAATCTGCCGAAATCCGAGATTCAGACATACAATAAGGTTTTTGGGCATACCCTATTTCAGCAAACAACTTTTCATGCTTACGGTGAATCAGTGGCGGTTTCAAGAGTGACATTCGCATGTGCTTGAGGTTCAATTGATAGCCGGCATTCAAGCGAATTCAGTATGGTTCTGAGCATGTCAAATAGTGGGGCATCCTCGTTAGAGAGAGCATCCGCGAGTGTTTCAGCATCAATACCAGTTCGTTTGGAAAGTTCAGAAACGCCACCCTGTGATTCTATAAAAGTTCGGAGTCCTTTCAGAAAGAAAGGTAGATCACCGTCAGCGAGGTATTCCACCACTGTTAATTGAAGATAGTCAATCACTGCTTCTCGATCATTAGCAAGCCTCTCCCTTTGGTACTCACGCCACTCTCCCATTTCTCTCATGGGTGTGTCTCCTTGATGTTCTCTCTATAGTCTCTCAATCACTCTGACAAATAAATCCGTTGATTAATCATTATATTCCATGTTCCCTTGAAAATGCAATGAAAATTTACGTCTTGAAAATCCGTTGCTTAAAGAAATCTATTATGTTACAATAAATGTGAATCAATCAATTCAAAACGGAGCGTGCGAAGAAAAACAGATATGACACTTCAAGAAATAATTTTAGCGTTAGAAAAGTTTTGGGCAGACCAGGGCTGCATCATCCAGCAACCGTGCGATATAGAAGTCGGCGCAGGGACGTTCAATCCCGCTACATTCCTCCGATGTCTCGGTCCAGAACCGTGGCAAGTGGCTTACGTAGAACCCGTCCGCCGTCCAACCGATGGCAGATACGCCGAAAACCCTTTCCGTGTCGGCGCATATTACCAGTATCAGGTGATCCTCAAACCCGCACCTGAGAACGTGCTACCCCTCTACCTTGAGAGCCTTTATAGCCTCGGTATCTCCCCTCGTAAAAACGACATCCGCTTTGTCGAAGACGACTGGGAATCACCGACGCTCGGTGCGTCCGGACTCGGTTGGGAAGTCTGGTGGAACGGCGCGGAAGTCACACAGTTCACCTACTTCCAACAGATGGGTAGCATTGATCTCGACCCGATCTGCGCCGAGATTACCTACGGACTTGAACGCATCGCACTCTACTTGCAGGATGTAGACGATTTTTTTGACATCCGCTGGAATGAACACGTTAACTACGGGGATGTGCATCGACAAAGCGAGGTGGAATACTCAACTTATAATTTTCAGAAGGCAGACGTAGAGATGCTCTTTGAGTTGTTCAGCACCTACGAGAAGGAAACCCATGCCTGCTTGGATGCAGGGTTAGTCCTACCAGCAACCGATCATGTTTTAAAATGCTCGCATACCTTCAATATGTTAGATGCTCGCGGTGTTATTAGCGTCACAGAACGGGTGAGTTACATCGAACGCGTGCGGCGACTCGCACAACGGATCGCACGCGCTTACGTCAAACAGCGCGAGGAGATGGAACATCCCCTCATGGGACGTTTCAGTACAGGAACTGATACAGCGGATTCACCCACTACGAAAAGCGAAACCGCTTCACAATCACCTCAAGCGACCGCTGATCTTTTATTTGAAATCGGTACGGAAGAGATACCCGCGAGTTATGTCCCACCTGCCCTTGTGCAGCTGCGCGAAATCGCAACGGAGTCTCTCACGCATCATAGAGTCCCCTTCG
>JAPPDN010000660.1 GCA_028824575.1 Candidatus Poribacteria bacterium
CAGCCGTCTCGGTTGATTCCCCGAAATATTGTGCGACAACGATGAGATCTAAAATATTAATAATTCCATCGCCGTTCACATCTGCTTGTGGATTGCTGGCGGCATCTCCACCTAAATATTGTGCCACCAGAATTAGATCCAGGACGTTTACCTGACCATCCTGATTGACATCCCAAGCCGGATACTTGCGGTTTTCCAGAGTGATAACAATTTCAGGAGCGTCCGATGGGATTCCCTCACCACTGCTGGAGCCAGCGTAGAAATTGCTAAGTGTCACTCGTGTCTCTCCGGCAGCCTTCGCCTTGAATGTAACCAACAGCAGCGTGCCTGTGCCGCTACCACTGCCCTTAAGCTTCGCTGCGCTGATACCTGTGATTTTACCTGCCGTGTTATCAATGGAGCCTTGCAGAAAGAAGGTATCTCCACTTTTCACCTTCAGAAAATCGCCTTCGCTCACCTCAACCGCTTCAAGCAGAGCAGGATCAAACGAAATATCGGTCTGCCACCCCGCTAAATCAGTAACATCATTTGCGTTGAGCCGAAGGGTGAAGGTATCGCCCCTGCGAATAGGATCTGCATCTGTAGAAAGTGAGAACTTGAGATCACTGACATCCGAGACAGATGGATCTCCGACCGTGATGATCATATCAGGTGGACGAGCCGAAATCGTCTCACCAAGGCTGGAACCGGCTTGAAACCTCCGTAAGGACAACCGGCTCTCTCCATTCGCTATCGCTGTGAATGTAATCGACAGCAGTGTGCCGTCGCCGCTACCCCCACCTTCGGAGATCCGCGCCGAACCGATACCGTCAATTCTCCCTGTTGTATTATCAATAGTGCCTTTCAAAAAGTGCGAGCGTCCACCGCTCTGCTTCAGAAAACTGCCCTCGCTTACGTTATTTACTTTTAGCACTGCAGGATCAAATACTATATCAGATTGCCATCCTGCTAAGTCGGAGATATTTTCTGCTTTGAGTTGAACGGTGAACCTATCGCCAACTTCAACCTGTGTCGTCGCTGTGGACAAGGAGAATCTGGTGCTGGGTGATAATACCGTATATCCGGCATCAGGTGCGAACCCGAAAAAGCCGCTCCAAGCCCCACCCTGCTCATAAACGGCAACTAACAAGATGTTTATCCCCTCTTTCAGAGTGACTGGGAATTGATCTTGGAAATTATTAGCACCTCGGTCCACAGGATTGTTGTGAACCAAATTGCCATTGAGCCAAACCTTGACAGCATCATCACTTCCGACAAGCATTGTTGTGTTTTGCACTCGCGATGAGTCTAAGGAGACAAAACCATAAGCGACATGATTATTTATATCGCCTGCTCCCAAGCCGGTAGCATTCACCATATCATTGATATTATTGCTCCTTGTTGCTGATATGTTACCAATTGTCCATACTTTGTTACCAACAGGGTTACCCTCAATTGCTCCGTTGGCAGCGATTTCCGGCTCCGTTACAGTATCGCTACTCATTTGTGCAAGGAAATCTATCCCAGAAGCAGCGGCACTTGCGCCGCCCGTTTCTCCTGTCGATGCAATTATCCATAACCACGGACCTTCTATTTTTTTTCCTCCGCTTGTGACGGTGGAACCTGCATTGCCTTCCATCCGGACGAATGTTTTATCAAGTAATCCTGCTAAGGCCGAAAAGTCAGATATTGCATTGTTGCGGAGGTCTAACCGCTCTAAGTTGGTTAACCCCGCAAGCGGTGATACATCCGATATTTTGTTGTTCTCAAGGTACAATAATTCCAATCGTGTTAGTTTCGCCAATGGCGATACATCTTCGATAACGTTAGCATCAAGGTTCAGATGCTCCAAACTTTTTAGATTCGCCAGCGGCGATATATCCGATACCTGATTGTTGATCAATTCTAACCATTCCAACTGCGTTAATTCCGCCAACCCAGAGATATCTGAGATATTACAATTGTGAATCTCCAAACGTGTTAGATTCCTTAACCCTCTCAGAGATGGCAGCACGGATATTGACCTATCATTACCAAATTCGATCCAGCTGAGTCTCGGCAATTTCGCCAAGGCGGCGAAGTCTAAGATAGGCGTGCGCCAAGCGTCTATCCGCCCCAAACTGATTAATTCGGCAAGCGGGGACACGTCCGATACAGGATTGCCTGAAATCCCTATCCCGTTTAATTTGACCAATCCAGCAAGGGGGGACAAATCGGTTATCTCGTTCTCCTCAAGCCCTAACCAGTCTACGTTGATTAAACCCGCAAGCGGTGATACGTCCGTTATCCTGTTCCCTCGCAGTTTAATATTATTGAGTCGGGTTAAGCCTCTGAGCGGAGATAGATCGGATATGGCATTACGACGAAATTCTATCCGTTCCAGTTCTATCGCAGCCTCAAGCCCCGTCAAATTGCTAATCCCTGCATCGTCTGCATCAATCCGCGTCAACCTTGCCATATCCGCCCCTGTAATCAAAGCCCCTGGGGCTTTACCGAGCAAATTTTCTATCACAGTACGGAGGTTCGGGTCAGGGATAGAAACCAGATCACCGGGACGTAGGTCCGTCCCCGGCTCGACTGGCTGTGTTGTCGCGTCGTCTGGAGAATTCAGGGCGGAAATCACTTGGGCAAAATTGGAGGTCCATGCATCTCGGCTTACATCTCCGTCTTCCAACAACCCCGCTAAACCTAAGTCCCGCAAACGCTGTTTATCGAGAATCTCTTGGAGGAACGTCTCAGTTTCTAAACCGACAGCAGCGGCAGCGTGTGTCGCATCTACTGGACCTTGAAATGCCTCATAGAACCGATGCACAGGTTCAATACCACCAAAGACACCACCGGTCTTTTCGAGTGCCGCCCTGTAACGTTCCGTGTCTTCCTCTACAAGATCAT
>JAPPDN010000868.1 GCA_028824575.1 Candidatus Poribacteria bacterium
AAGTGGGACCAGGCGTGGAAGGACGGCCTGCCGCTGACTTGGCTCGTAGCACTGGCAGACCCGTCAAGTTGATGCTCACTCGGAAGGCGGAGCATCTCGTTGCAGGGAATCGTCCCTCAATGACACAGCATGTGCGTGCAGGCGCGACGAGTGACGGACGGCTCATCGCTTACGATATGAAAGGGCACGGCACAGGAGGTATCTCAAGCGGGGCGGGTTTTCAAGCACCTTACGTCTATCATGTACCAAATCTGCGCACTGAAAAGGTGAATGTTGCTGTCAACGTCGGAAACCAACGCGCGATGCGCGCACCAGGACACCCACAAGGCGCATTTGCTATGGATTCGCTCATGGATGAACTCGCTGAGAAACTCGGAATGAATCCATTGGAATTCCGCCGTATCAACGATCCGAGTGAGGTACGTCAAGCACAATATACGCTCGGTGCGCAAGAGATTGGATGGCATCGCCGTAACAACGTACCCGGCTCTGGCGAAGCCATAAAAAAGCGCGGCATGGGCGTTGGTAGCGGTTTATGGGGCGGCGGTGGTGGTCCCAGCACGCAAGCGCGCGTCACCATCAATTCGGATGGCACCGTCGAAGCGGTCACTGGAACCCAGGACATCGGCACCGGTATCCGAACCGCAATCGCAATTATTGTTGCCGAGGAATTCGGGCTTGCACCGACGGATATCACCGTAAGAGTTGGCGATAGCGCACCAGGGCTGCCTTCTGGCGGCAGTGGTGGCAGTCAAACAACGGCATCTGTCGCACCGGTTATCAAAACTGCTGCAGCGGCGGCAAAACAGAAATTGTTTGAACGCGTCGCACCACAGCTGAATGCACCTGTCGAAGACCTACGCGTCGGCAACCGCACGATTTACGTCGTTGCTGATAGAACGAAGACAATTAAATGGGAACTCGCAACCGGACAACTCGGTATGGAAAGCATCAGCGAAGGTGGAAATTGGGATGAAGAACTCCGGCAAGGCGGAGTCGCTGGCACACAGTTCGCTGAAGTTGAAATTGATACCGAAACCGGGGCTATCAGAGTCATCAAAATTGTCGCCGTTCAAGATTGTGGATTGGCGATTAACCGTTTAACGACAGAGAGTCAGATTAATGGGGGCGTCATTATGGGGTTGGGGCAAGCACTCCTTGAAGAACGCTTCATGGATGCAGAAACAGGGCGCATGCTCAATGCAAACCTTGAGGATTATAAAGTCCCCGGAACTTTTGAGATTCCTGAGATTAAATCCATCGTCTTCGATACGCATCGAAAGGTTACAGGCGTCGGTGAACCCCCATGTATTCCGACACCCGGGGCGATCGCGAATGCCGTTTATAACGCCATTGGTGTGCGGATTCGGGAATTGCCTATCACACCCGATAAAATTCTCACCGCGCTTGCCGAGAAGAAGGCATAAGGAAGAAAGACGTTTTTCGCAACATCAAGAACCTTAGCCTGTAATGAAATGGAAGGGTTTTTGCTTGGGTGTTTCTTTACATCTACGGAAAGGCACTTTATTCATTCAACTCACCTAACCGAACCGCAAGGAAAATTAGAAAGATGGAAAAATTTAGTTACGTCAACGCCACCAGTCTCGAACAGGTCACCGCACTACTCAGCGACAGTGGATGGGGCGAAGTGATGCTTATCGCCGGCGGTACGGACCTGCTCGCTGAACTTAAGGAGTATGTTGAGACACCAAAGACACTCGTTAACCTCAAAACGTTGCCCGGCATGGATGCCATCGAAGCAGACGCATCGGGATTAAAAATTGGCGCGTTAGCCACCGTTGCAGACATCGCCAGACATCCCACCATCCAGCATCATTACACCGTCTTGGCACAAGCCGCCGGGTCTGTTGCTACACCCCAGATTCGGAACGTCGGGACACTCGGCGGAAATCTCTGCCAACGTCCACGATGCTGGTATTATCGAGATGAAAGCATCCATTGCCTGAAAAAAGGTGGAGACATCTGTTATGCAGTGGACGGCTTGAGCAAATATCACGCGATTCTTGGCGGGGACCCTGTTTACATTGTCCATCCTTCGGACCTCGCACCCGCACTTATCGCGCTTGGGGCATCAGTCAAGATCATCGGACCGGAGGGAGAGAAAACGGTGTCACTTGAGGATTTCTTTACCTTACCCGCAGCGAATCCGTTCCGTGAAAATGTGCTTGAACCTAATGAGATTGTTGTTGAAGTCCAAGTCCCTCCTGCTAAATCCAATACCAAGAGCTTTTATCTTAAGGCTCGCGAGAAAGGCGCGCCAGACTTCGCATTAGCAAGTGTGGCAGGGGTCTTTGAGATGGATGGAAAAACCTGTCAATCTGCCAGTGTCGTTCTCGGTGGCGTCGCGCCTGCACCCTGGCGTTCTAAAGAAGCAGAAGTCGCACTTACCGGTAAGATGATTGACGACGACGTCAGTAAACAGGCAGGCGCGGATGCCGTCAAGGACGCGCAACCCTTGAACGACAACGCCTATAAGGTAACCTTAACACAGAATCTCATCAGCCGCGCCGCTATGATGGCCGCAAGCTAAAGGAGCATCAATATGTTAGATGGAAAAACACTTCCAATCCTTAATCGTCCGATATGCCAGAACCTCCGGACGAAGGCGATTTACATTCCGGGCGGCAATTTGCAGAACCTCGTTGAAAACAACCCCGGTTCGCACTATTGGTGCAACTGCACCATGCAAGTTGTCGGACCCGATGATCAGTTTGTGTCGCCAGACGCTTGCAAGCAGTCTCGTAGCTGCTTTAATCCTATTGGCGGAAAGCCCGTGGTGTAAATGGTTATCGGTTATCAGTTTGCCTCGCAGTGAGAGTTATCGGTTAAGAGCCGAGTTTGTAACAATC
>JAPPDN010000380.1 GCA_028824575.1 Candidatus Poribacteria bacterium
TGGCGGCGCGAGTTCTAAATCACGCTGCTTCAGCGACATTAACCTCGGAATTTCGATACCGAGTTGATTCAGGTTCAGTAACAACTCACCCAGCTGCCGCCTCGGCATCTCACAGACAATGTTTATCAGGTAAATTCCGCCCTTGTCTTTGACGATGACGAAGATGCCTTTAACGGTTTCATTCTCGTGGAGGATATAGAGATGAAGATTAATTTTTTCAGCGTCAGTTTGTGAGTACTGTCCTAACGCGCCCCAACCACGCCCTTTTAGCACTTCGCTGTAATACTGAATCATCTTCTTAAAATTGCCGGATCGATTTCGGTAGTTCCTGAGATATAAGTTATCCACGCTTTTAAACAGTGGCACAATATCGGAGGTCGGGTCTTCCATAACGAGCGCGATAACATCGCGATTTAAATCAAATTGGAACTGAGACGATGGCATATCCGGGCAGTCAAAAGGGACAATCCCGTCGTCGGATTGTGAATTGACTGAATAACATATCAGAAATAAGAACAGTACTAACGTACCCGCAATGGTATATTTCATCTACATCTCCGCTACTATTCTTGAACCCTTTTCAAGCGTTGCTGTAGTTTTTTCAAAGCATCTGGTATCTGCGGCTTGCCGGGGTGATAGATCACATCGGGTGGCACAATTTGTCTCGAACCGTTTGGGGGTTGATAAAACCATTGTAGCGCAATCGCCTCTCGAGGGCCTTGAAAATAGTGAATCTCAACAGGGTGTATACCCGTCCCAAGCCTCACACGTCCCCGCCGACTCATTGCTGGATGGATCCCATCATTATCCACAACGAGAGACCCATTAATATATAATTGTGAGCCGTCATCTGAGCTGAGTTCAAAGATATACGTACCCGGTATATTAATCTCCAATTCGGCACGGAAGTGAATCGCGAAATTCTCAACGACGGATTGCATCTCAGGTGTCGGAAAGCCCGCGGTATAGATTCGTTTAGGGACATTTAAGTTTGCTGTGACAAAAGTATAGACAGGCACCAAACTGTCAAAATCAGGCATTCGGAAGATAGCCGCCCCGGGCACATAAACTTGTCCGACTAATCCGTGACCGGGTTTCACTTCTGTACCAAAAATACCGAGTCCTGTATCTATACGAACCGGGATATCCAGTCCGGCTTCCGATACACCCATCCCACTGGCTAACCCCATGCCAAAGCCACTCCCTTGACGATCAGGTCCACCGAAACCGACACCAACGCCGCCCGTGCCTCTTCCATTCTGCCCTTCAATAACAACGGGACCGCCGAGAGTCTTCCCTTCGCCAAAACTGGTATTGGAAACAGTACTCGGACGATCCGCTTTTGGTATATCGGCATGTGTAACGACATCAGGCACAACATCGGTGTGAATGGGTGCTTTCGGCGCACTGACCCGCGGCGCGTAAGTCGGTGAGGCAGGCGAATCGGATGATGTTTCAGCACTTGCCGCCCGTGCCATCAGCCGCAGACGCGGCGGCAAAACCTGCCGTTTCACCCGTTTTTCCGAGTCCACTGCCAGAATCTCCGCAGATATACTCTCTTTCTCTGCATCGAAATGATTCACAACAAACGGCGAGAGTCCTAACATCAGTCCTATGTGGAGAACAAACGATAACAATAAGGCACGATTTGTGTGTTTTCGCATTTTTTATACCTTACCAACTTGCTTAGAAACTATAAAACCACGCTGTGTTAAAACGAATCCCTTGATCGGCTTCAAAGGCTCGTGAAACGTTAAACCGCAAGATAAGATCTGTTTCACCGAACTGCAAACCGATACCTGCATTGCTTTTAGGCTCAAAAGTGTAACTCTCGTCAGACGCGTTCCATGCCTGTCCTGCATCAAGAAACAGCACTAAAAAAAGATCTACATCAGAAAATTCTAATACGTTTTTCCAATTCGGTAACGCCGGCAAATGGAAGAAATATTCGATATTGAAGAGAAATCCCCGGTCACCAGTAAAAGCGTAAAGTGGATAGCCGTTCAGTAACCCGGGTCCACCGATGGCAAATTGACGTTGAATCGGCAGTGGTGCGGTTGAAAAGCTGCCGACTGCCCGTGTGCGTATCTGATGTCTACCCAACGGATACGCATAGCGTAGGTGGAGTTGATACCGTGTAAAATCAAAATCGGATCCGATAGCCGTATTGCTATGCTCAGCGAAGAAAGTATTGTGCCAACCGAAAAAATTGTGCTGGGTACTATAATCGTATCTGAAAATCGCACTCCGCATTCGACCCGGCGTTATCACTGGATTTTCACGCACATCTCTTTTTGACCGCCAGTTGAAGAAATGCCAATCCGTGCTTTTTTCTAAACTGTCGTGCGACTCCGCAGATAGACTCAGTTTGAACGAATGCCTTTGCCGAATAGGTTGCCATTGCAGTCCGACCTCAATCCCTTCTCTCAAATAATAATTCTGATGATCCGGCACTCCCAAAACTCGGAGAATAATCATCCCGGTATCGTCATAAAACGGAAAAAGTTCCGGGGCAATGACGCTTGTCGTACGATGGAACTGCGTCGTTAATCCAAGATGCCACGAATCAGGTTCACCCCAAGCAGCCTTGCCACCAGCCCGATAGTAGAATTCTTTATTACCAAACCCGTAGCCAATCCGTCCGAAAAATTTTGAGAGATCATCGCCACGGAATACACTCGGAACGCTGATGTTGTAAGATGTGTTTGGATGCTCCCCTTTCCGATAACCAGAATTGACACGTGCCCCTAACTCCCATCCAGTGACGCGATTGAACCCAGCCCACGGGGCACTATCAAAATAAAAACGGGACGGAAGCGGTGTTTCGACTATGGTAACGATTGCTGTACGTTGAGCA
>JAPPDN010000431.1 GCA_028824575.1 Candidatus Poribacteria bacterium
AGAAAACGTGGTGAAGCATTCACCAGATACTATTATTATGATGCTCACCAGCCCGTTAGATATCATGACCTACCACGCATGGAAGGTTTCAGGATTCCCGTCACATCGTGTTGTTGGACAGGCAGGCGTGTTGGATTCGGCACGGTTCCGTTATTTTATCTCGCTCGAACTCGACGTATCCGTGGAAGACATTCACGCGCTCGTGCTCGGCGGACACGGCGACACGATGGTTCCGCTCCCGCGTTATACCACCGTTAACGGCATCCCGATCCCGCAGCTCATCCCGGAAGACCGCATTGAAGCGATGGCACAACGGACGCGTGACGGCGGTGCTGAAATCGTTAATCTCCTTAAAACAAGCGGATACTATGCAGCGGGTGCCTCGTTAGCACAGATGGCAGAGGCGATCATTTTGGATAAGAAACGGCTGCTGCCCTGCTCCGCACACCTCACCGGACAATACGGTATTGACGATCTCTATATCGGTGTTCCTATTAAACTCGGTGGAGATGGTATAGAAGAGATTCTCGAAATCGAACTGACTGAAGACGAACTTGGTTCTTTACAGCATTCGGCACAAACGTATCGAGAAGGCATTGCATTGTTGGGATATTAGATAGTCGTATAGCCTTGTCCCCGCGTTGCAAGGAAGTAGAAGCAAAAGAGATCGTAACAAGATGAGGGTGGTGCATAATGCAATCTGCGTTATACACCACCCTCTATTAACGCTTCTCATCTTCGTCAACGACACTCCTATCGGCTGCGTTATCTAATAGAAATTTAAGCCAACACGAAAAGCGATATCGGATCTCTCAAAAGAAAACTGTAAGCCACCGAGTGCTGTTACTGTCGGTGACAATTCAATCTCTATACCAATTTCTCCAGCGAGGTCTCCACGACGCGCTGATTTTTTGAAAACCAAATCCTCTAATTCTTCAGCAAATTCTGCGTTAGCTTCTGAAGTTTCCCAAGACCTGATATAAGATAAAGCGAAAAACGGGTGCATCACCTGTCCAGACTCAGTTTCCAGACGTTTTAAGACACCTGCCGCACCTGAAAGCCTAAGAATACGTGAACGCTCAAGGATTCGATTCGTAGACTCTTGAACAGATCGGAAGAATACGGCACCGAAATCTCCTCTCCAAAAATAGTCTAAACCGGTGTCTCCTAACGGCTTGAGACGCACTATACTGACCACACCAGTAGGGGCTGGCGGCATAGCAGTTTCATCAGTCAATCCGACCCCAACTTGAAAAGAAATCTTTAAGTCATCTTCAATACCGTAGTCAAGGTTAGCACCAACCGTTGTAGTGTCTTTGGGTTTAATAATACCTATATCCTGTCTACTGAGGGTGAGTCCAAGCGAGGTATCCGCTGTAGGCAACCGGTATAAACTTGTCTGAGAATACGCGGTAACTGGGTATAAAACAAACATCAATACTACACAAACCCATTGCTTTAACAATACATAACTCCTTTCATGGAAATAAGAGTGCCGTGCCTGCAGAAGGTAAAACACAGAAACGATAATTTCAGAGACACCATCAAATACCAACTTATGCCTCTTGTGCAACCATACTGGCGAGGATGCCGAGGATCCTGTCGCACCGCTCAATGGTGTAGGTTGTCATATCAATGTGGAGGCACTTTCCTTGCAACTTGAGGAATAACCACTCAACACCTGTTGTGGAAGCCCCATAAACGCAAGGGATATCGTTCCCTCTTTCCGCATTAAAGCGTTGGGCGGCGAGCATCTCGGCGACACATTGCCCGAGACCAAGTTTCAAATCAAGATTTTTTGCCTCAACAAGGATAATGGCAGGTGCTTCCAGATAGAATTGGTTTGGTGACAGACTCACCAAAAAATCGCACACGCCGGCTAATCCCTGTTCAGAATCAATGTTGAAATCAATCCCAGAAAAGAGACTGATGCGGCGATCACAATGCTCGCGAAGTTCAACCAGAACATCAGCGACAATCAGTTCCGAACGCGCTTTTTCTGTACCGATAGCGGTAGCTAACGATGCCTTTCTCTCCAGTCCTGTGGTGAGATAGGCACTTGGTGCCACCACTTCTACGTCAGAAAAGAATCCCGCTGTGTCAATCTTTTCAAGTTCAAATGCTGGCAGCACTGATTCTAAGGTGAAGTCACTATAAGCCATTGCGGAACCTCCTATGTAGCACCAACAGAGTCGCAATTTAGAGGGGTACCTAACTTTTATCTTTCTCCTTGTCCTCGTCAACGACTTCGTATTCAGCGTCAACGACATCATCGCTATCAGCGGCATCGGTTGTTGCTTCATCAGCAGCGGATGGATCTCCCGGATCAGCACCAGGATCCGCGCCTGCAGTCTGCTGGTACATCTGCGCAGAGACTTCATGCCAGACCTGCGTTAATTCATCCGTTGAAGACTGTATCTCGGCGTGGTTGTCAGCCTCTAATGCCTGCTTGACGCGAGCGACAGCAGCGTTCACCTTCTCCTTAGCGGCATCGTCTACTTTATCGCCGAATTCGCCGAGGTTTTTCTCAGTCTCATAAACCATAGAATCGGCACGGTTGCGCGTCTCAACTTCCTCGCGTTTCTGCTTATCTTCCTCGGCGTGCGCTTCTGCATCTTTCATCATCTGTTCGATCTCTGCCTCGCTGAGTCCAGAGGAAGCGGTAATGGTAATCTTCTGCTCTTTACCGGTCGCGGTATCTTTGGCAGACACATTGAGGATACCGTTCGCGTCAATATCAAACGTCACATCAATCTGCGGCACACCTCTCGGTGCGGGGGGCAGCTCACTTAAACGGAAACGCCCGATGGTTTTGTTGTAAACCGCCTGTTCCCGTTCACCTTGGAGGACATGCACA
>JAPPDN010000241.1 GCA_028824575.1 Candidatus Poribacteria bacterium
GGTGAGGCGCGCGCCACAAACTTTCTCGAAAAGGAGGAGGAGCCGTTCTCGGTCGCGAAAGGCGTAGAGGAATGGCGTGAATGCGCCGATGTCCATCCCGTATGTTCCAAAGGAGAGGAGATGGCTCGCAATACGATTTAGTTCACAAATAAGTACCCGTAGGTATTCCGCCCGTTCCGGTACCTCGAATTCCTTGCTTTCATCTGCTTCCAAAAGCTTCTCAACGGCGAGACAGAATCCCCAATTCTGGTTCATTGCCGCCACGTAGTCCATTCTATCCGTAAAAGGGATGATCTGCGGATAAGAGAGGTTTTCGGAGTGCTTCTCGAAACAGCGATGCAGATAACCAATGTGCGGAATCGCTTCACGGACGACTTCACCATCCAGTCTCAATTCCAGTCGTAGTACACCGTGCGTACTTGGATGCTGAGGTCCCATGTTCACGACCATCTCATCGGCGAACGGTTTTAATTCTATAATTTTGCTTTCAGTCTGTTGTGTGCTTTCCATAGTGCGGGTTCTGCAAAGCTTAAAACGAATTTAGATTTATGATCAATTTCTATCTGTTTGTCACTATATATGATACCATTTTTGCGGTTGAATGTCAAATCTTAACCTGTATGGGTGTGCTGATATTTTGTGAAAAAGTTCGGGGTTACAAATCCCTGCTACAATGTAATATTTTCGTTTTTGAGCAATACCACATAAGACGGGAAATTCAATATCCTTGTACCTAATATGGCACGCGCATACCGCGATAGAATTCAGGCTCCTTATAATCTTTGCGTAAGGGGTATCCGTCCCAATCATCCGGAAGTAAGATACGGCGGAGGTCGCTGTGTCCCTCAAAGAGAATTCCGTAGAGGTCATAAGCCTCGCGCTCGTGCCAATCTGCGGTTTTCCAGATATGGGAGACACTTGGAAGGTGCGGCTCGGTTTTCGGTACCGTCGTTTTCAGAACCACACTATGCCGATGTTTCATAGCATAGAGATGGTATACGACGGCGAATTCTTCATCCTTGGCACTTAAATCTACCCCGCTGAGACACATCAAAGAATCAAACGCCAGTGTGTCGGTTTCGGCGAGATATTGGCACACATCGGCAATTGCTGTAGCGGCAATTTGGATGTTCGGGTCACCAGCGAGTTCGGTATCAAAACCGAGGACGACTTCTCCGAACTGCGCCGTTAGTGCCTCATAAATTTCTTCGGGTTTCACGTAATTTCTACTCCATGGTCGCGAGTACAACTCGCTCCTACAACGGTCGCGAGTGCAACTCGCTCCTACAACAGTAGCGGTTACAAATCGATTCTACCGTTGGAGGCGTTGGTATTTTATTTAGGCAGTGGTTTCGGGGCTGCCGTCTTCTCCTTCTGCAGATAGTTCGCCTGTTTCAGTTCCTTCAAGCTCGTACCATTCTGTTTTGGTAAAGAGTCTTTTCAGGAAGGGGACATGTTCACGTTTGGCGACGGTTTGCGTTTTAATCTTCTCTTGTAGTTTGAGCAACCCTTCAATGAGTGCTTCTGGGCGCGGTGGACATCCGGGTACATAAACATCAACAGGGATAATCCGGTCAACGCCTTTGAGGACATGGTATCCGTGTTGCCAGTAGGGTCCGCCGCTCGTTGCACAGCTTCCCATTGAAATGACGTATTTCGGTTCGGGCATCTGTTCATAAAGCCGTCTGATACGCGTTGCCATTTTGAGTGTCACTGTGCCAGAGATTACCATCAAGTCGGACTGACGGGGTGTCGCGCGCGGCACCCCTGCCCCGAAGCGGTCAAGGTCGTAGTTAGAAGCGGCAGTCGCCATAAATTCGATGGCGCAACAAGCGAGTCCAAACGTCATGGGCCAGAGTGCTGAAGAGCGTGCCCAGTTGGCGACAGCATCAACTGAGGTAACAATAACATTTTTGTCCAGTTTTTCATCAATTATCATAACTTTCTTCCCTCCGGACGGATTGGACTTCCAGCTGCGTAGATCGGATCCATTCCAGATCACCTTTTGCCCAGACGTAAGCAAGTCCTACTAAAAGAATAACGATGAAGACAAGCATCTCCAAAAACGCAAAGAGGCCGAATTTTCGGAAAACGACTGCCCACGGGAAGAGGAACACGGCTTCAACGTCAAAGATGAGAAAGATGAGCGCGATGACATAAAAACGGGTGTTAAACTTGATCCGCGTATCACCGATTGGGTCTTCGCCGCATTCATAAGGGATATACTTTTCGCCTGAGAAGAGTTTGGTATGCAGGAGGCGAGAGATTGTCAGGTTAAGAACGACAAATAGACAACCAACAACCAAGAAGATTAGTACATTTGCGAAGTTAAAAAGCATTCTGGATTATCCTTAAGAATCGAGATGTCACGAAAACTTTACTTACACGATTTCGTTATTAAAATTATATATCATTTTGTGCTGATTTGCAAGTAAAATTTTTGACCTATGTGAACAATTTGTTCAAGTTCATTCGTGAGAACGCTTTTCAGGTTACTACCTCAATTGGTTGTTTTGACTTTTGCCCAGACCGTGGTAAGCAGCTGCGGTTTGGGAGAAACCGGCAAAGCGAACGCTGGATCGAACCAATCTGGATAGATGTTTATACCGCGGCGTGTCAACTGTAGACTTTCACGACTTGCCAAATCAATTTTGAAGATTTGTCGATTTTCACCGACCTTTTTATGATAAGCAAGTTCGTTCCGAGATGGTGCCCATACAGCTTGCTCAGCTATCGGTTCCTTCTCAGGGACAATTTCTCGCAGACCACCACCATCGCGATTGACGGCGTAGAGGGTTCCCTCAACCGGGCCGCCAGCTCCCAATCTCTCAACATGTGAAAAAGCGATGGTGCCATC
>JAPPDN010000638.1 GCA_028824575.1 Candidatus Poribacteria bacterium
CTGCGCAAATGCCAAGTGTGAAGTTCCAATAACCAATGTAAAAACAACCAATATCGTAAGTGTCAGTGGGTAAAGTCTTTTCATTAAAATTTGCCTCCTTATGGACAATGAAAAACGCGAAAGTAGATTTTGGAAATCCGCGTGTTACCTCAGAAAGTTAAGTAGGGGTGTTTTTGCTTGGGGTATTTGCTTGGGTATTTCTGCGGATCTCTTCTCGGTTGCCCAACCCCTACAATCTAATTTCAGTTAATCCCAAAACTGAATGTCTCTGGATTCCAATTTGATTTGCCCCCATGTCGCGGTTATAGAAGTATTCGCAGGATTGACAGCAAGCGCACTACCGGTAACGGCACCATTCATGCCGATTAAGGTATACCCATTCCCTGATTCATCTTCAAACCGATCCGCACCCTCCTTCTCATTGAAATCCCAGAATGCCAACGTGTGCCTATCGCTTGAGAAACGGTGCGACGGATCAAACGGCGAGGGACCTAGCTCGGCAGGTAAATCATACCGAGCAATGTCGGAAAACCTTATCGCATCAATATCGCCATGAAAGTAAGGTATATGTTGGACTAATTCTTTTTTTGCAAAGCCGCCCACACAGAAACTTTTAAACCATTCGGGGAAACGCAGCTCCCCTTCTATGACGTTTAGAAAATCCTTTTTCTGTCCTCGAAAGATTTGATCGTTGTATGCCACATAAATTATGCTATCCTTGAAAATGACTGCCAGATAGTTCCATTGATCCTTTTTGATGGGAACCTCCATGCCCCTGGGACCGTGCGCTCCTCCGCCTTCAAGATATGCTGTACCATAGGCACACACTTCACCCTTCTCACCGAGCGGCAGTCTCCTACAATTATTATTATCTGGCAGCAATCCGAAGCGAACTTGCTGACTCAGAATAATATTTGACTTTCCTGGCTCCGGTTCAGTTTCAGCTTTCGGATAGAACCATACCTCAACAGTAAATTCATTGGTGTTTCTGGGAAAAATATAGCCGTGTTCCGCAAATGGTAGTATCGCATAGTCATCCTCACCATCAAGCATCAAAACACCACCCGAAGGCTGAAAAGAAAAAACAGGCAAAACTAAACTCAGCAAAAACACCACACTGAGTCCACTTAGCAGGAACTTAAAGTTAACATACATCAAAAACCCTCTTTCTTAGATTAGACATTTAACGATTGCTGCTTTTAATCGTTTTCCACGTTTGCACGAGTTTCCCCATTGGGTCGACGCTCCGAGAAACCTCGCCTGTGCCGTATACGTCAATCATTGTAAGTGGTCTCAGAACAGCACTATTGCCCCCAAAAATATAAATATTCTCGTTTATTACCTCAGCCCTATGCGCCCATCTGCCAACCGGCATGTCCGGTTCCTGTGTCCAACGGTCAGTTTCAGGATCGTACACTTCAACTGTTGAGAGATACTTGAACTGATCATCGCCCCGAAAACCACCGCCTATTACGTAAATTTTTCCGTCGATTACACTTGCCGTGTGCCCTGCTTTCGGGGCAGACATTTCAGTTATTTCTCTCCACTGATTGTTCTTTGGATCAAACACTTCAACACTGGAAAGAAAAGGACCTGGATGATTTGGAATCTGGGGCCATCCCACTCCACCCATCACATAAATCTTTCCATTTACAACACTCACTGACGCGCCACCACGAGCATGATTCATACTTTTCCCTTTTGTCCACGTATCAGTGGCTGGATCATAGATGTCCACGCTATCTAAGCGCCACTGTTTTCTGTCGGCTGCCACGCCACCGATGATATAGATCTTTCCATCCACGATACAGGTACTGTTACTACTCCTCGGCACAGGCATATCTGCTTTCTGGGTCCATGTGTCGGTAACTGGATCATACATTTCTATAGTTGGGAGAAGTTTACCACTGTGCACCCAACCGCGACCACGCTGATGTTTCTTCCCTTGTCCTCCACCAATGGCATAGATTTTCCCATCCACAACCAAGGTAGACACACCAGCCCGGGTTGTCGGCATATCAGCCTTTCGTTCCCAGGTATCGGTTTTAGGGTCGTACATTTCTACCGTTGCAATAGATGTGTCACCAAACTTGTCAATCTCGCCGCCTATTGCGAATACTTTTCCGTCTACAACACACGTCCCAAAGTTAAATCGGGCTGTTGGCATGTCTGTTCTCGGCATCCACTGTTTGGCAGCGTTTTCCGGTGCGACTGATACCGAGGTTACATTAGAAACTTGGGTGCCAGCACGGCTGGTTTCATTCGGACCCGTATCCCCTCCAACCTGATTTCGCACAGCGGGTTTCGCTGGTATATCAAGGACGATAGGGGCATCAACGATTTCAATCGTCGGTTCAGATTGTGCTTCAAAACTATACGGCTTCTGGAAACGGGTAAGGTATCGGTTGCTCGCACCGAAGAGTAAGACAACCAAAACCGCAGCCGCTCCTAAAGCCATCCATGGAAGGAACGGTTTAGAGGCTGGCGACGCTGTAGGTTTCATGTCAGCAACTTGGCGCATAACGTTCTCGCCCAAACTTGTCGGTATTCGCACGCCACCGAAAACTTCTTGGATCATCAGTTCTTCGTCCTCTTGCAAACGCTTTCGACCTCGACGCAGCCTACTTTTAATTGTTCCCACGGACACCCCTAAAAATTTTCCGATCTCTTTGGCAGTCATTTCCCCGAGATAATAGAGTGTCACCACTGTGCGTTCGCTCTCTGGCAGCTTCGCGAGCAGCTCTTTGACGAGTTCACGCCGATGCTCGGTGCGTTCCGTTTCCCGCGCTTCTGATACGTGATGTATATAAGAGGATCTTTCGACTTCTTCCACAGGTGT
>JAPPDN010001027.1 GCA_028824575.1 Candidatus Poribacteria bacterium
GTTCCCGCAATGATTGAATCAGAATGGGGACGCGTTATCAGTATCAATACGGAATGCTCAATGCAAAACTTTGCAGGTCAGAGTGCCTATACATCAGGGAAACGCGGGATGGATGGCGTGCTACGGGTACTCGCGAAAGAGGTAGGGGCACACGGCATTACTGTCAACCAAGTGGCTCCAGGATGGACCATCAGTGAAAAAAGCGTTGCGAGTGAATCGGATGAACATTATTGGAGCAAAGTCCCAATGCAACGTCGGGGGACTGCCCAAGAAATCGCCAACACAGTGCTTTTTCTCGCATCAGATCTGGCGAGTTATATCACAGGTGCTTATATTCCAGTGTGCGGTGGGAACGTAATGCCGACTATTTAAAACCCATTGAGGGAACTATGGAAAAACATAAACTTCACTATGAAATGATGAACAGATTCGATCCGTCCGGAGAGACGGGAGAGCACTGGGAAGTGGATGTGCATGCCACTTCCGAAGAATTGCAAACGTTTACCGAGACCGGCTATCTCATTCGGGAAGGACTTTTTCAAGGCGAAGCACTCGAAAACCTGAGAGATGCTTTGGATCGTTTGGAAGAACGGGAATGGGAAAAACGCGACAGTGCCATTGCTGGAAAGAAAGGGTGGGGGTTCATTCCGCGCCACCTGATGGACAAGGATGAAGTATTCTTAGAACTCTTGAAATTTCAACCGACGCTGTCGATTGCGCGGGCAATGATGGGACCACTCGTCCGTCTGCGTGGTTTGAGTGCGCGTATCACTTATCCGGGCGGCGGTCGGGAACACCAAACGCCGTGGCACCAACACTTGCGGGTGATTCCGAACCCAATCCCGCCATGGTTCTCACGCCCACACTGTATTGATTGTCTCATCTACCTTGACGATTTGAATGAAGACACAGGAGCAGTCGCCATTGTCCCGGGTTCTCACGATTGGTTAGACAAAGCATCACCGACCATACACGAACCTGTAGAGGGTGAGGTACATCTACAAGTGAAAGCCGGTGGCGGTGTCCTCATCCACGGCAATCTCTGGCACCGAGGTTTACCGACGCTAAACGCCAAACGGCGAATGTTAATTCTAAGTTATACACCGACATGGCTCCGGAAATCGCCACACGGCGGGGCACAACCCGAAGACGGGTTAACGCACGATTTTCTTAAAGAGGCCGACATGGAAGAACGGATGCTACTTGGCGTGGGTGGATATTCCTAAACTATCGGAGAAATCTTTAAATGGAGTGTTATTTAACTCTGATCACTATCCTCTCTCTTATCACAATATACTCACCCATCTATGCACAACATCCCGATGCCGTGGGTATCTGGCTTTTTGACGAACTTCAAACCTTGAGTGTCGCGCGCGCTATAGATGACATCAAACGCGACATGAATGACGGCATACAACTCGCAGTGGAAGCGAATGGCAAAACAACCACAACTTGGAGTAGACTCAGAACGCGATGGTAATCGCGGTCCTATCCACGGAAAAATGGAAATGAGAACCACGCTTGCGTCAGCATTTTTAATATTAGGACTGATTTTAGGGACCAGTGCCCAACCAATCAACGAGAAAGACCTCATCATCTACTACAGTTTCAATGAAGACACGCTCATAGGTGATGATGTACTCGATGTCTCTGGCAATGGAAATGATGGATTTCGGCACGGTCAAAATCTCGAATCCGTCGAAGGCAAAGTCGCGGAAGGCATGGCGTTCCCTGGACGCGCGTCAGTGTACATTTCAGTCCGGAATCATACGTACGTTGAACCGATTGAAGAAATTAGTCTCGTCGTATGGGTTAAGACAGGAAAACGCGGGATGATCGCTTCATGGGATCGAAACGAATTCTTTCGCTTTAGTGTCGGCGATAGCGTCGGTGAAAACGACGGAAAAACTTTCGTCGCCTTTGACACCTGCTGTCCGTGTTGTCACGATTGGTTTAGTCCGACAGATGTTGCTGACGACGAGTGGCATCATATCGTCGCGACATTCGATGGAAAAGCAAAACGCATCTACATTGATGGCGAATTAGATGGAAAGGTAGAAGTACCAATGCAAGTCATCGGGGCAGGATCCGCCCGGTTCGGGTTCGTCGGTATTGGCTCGGAAGCTGCTATGTTTGATGGAGACGTAGGACCAACATGGGCATTTAGCGGTATCATGGACGAGTTCATGCTATTCCACCGCGCCCTCTCCAAAGATGAGGTTAAACATCTCGCCAAAGGAACCGAAAACCCTTTTAGCATTGATCCAAACGGCAAATTGAGCACAACTTGGGCGGACATTAAAGACAATTAGTGGGAACGAATTGTACTCGCGATATTTGAAACACAAACTTTAGATGGATAGAATTCAACCTTACGAGAAAAATATGGAACCTGTCATTAGGAAAGCGATACCAGATGACGCGAAAGCCGTTGCGGCGGTGATTAACTCGGTTATTTTGGAAGGAAAATACACAGCGTTAACCAACCCGTTCACAGTAGAAGAGGAACGCGCCTTCATCGCAGGGTTATGTGATCGAAGTGCCTTGTTCGTCGCTGAATTAGACGACGAGATCGTTGGTCTCCAGGTTATTGAGCCAGATGCCTTGGCACACTATACCGATTCGATGCAGCACGTAGCAACAATCGGAACGTGGATACACACAAACTTCCGCGGACGCAAAATCGGACGGTTACTTGCAGAAACATCTTTCAGATTTGCCCACGCGAAAAACTTCAAAAAGATCGCTATTCAGGTGATAGCAGACAACACGCGTGCCCTCCGGTTTTATGGCAACCTCGGTTTTGAAAAAATCGGCATTGCCAAGAAACATG
>JAPPDN010000812.1:0-1280 GCA_028824575.1 Candidatus Poribacteria bacterium
GGGATACGGGTCCGAATGAAACCAGCCGTGCTGGCACCCAAGTTTCTAATGTAACTTCAGCATCTGTTCCATCGGAGAATGCCACCCAGTTTTCTACAGCACAGTGGATGCACGGAAACGGGCCGCCAGCGGGACCTGTCCGCAATATCTTCGCTGCGTCTGATGGGACCGTCTATGCTATTCTACAAACGGGGATATACAGATTAACGGCAGATGTGACTGCATGGACACGCCTCGACGCGGGTATCCCGATTGGCGAATCTTTGATGCCAATGGCAGCGCATAGTGGTAGGCTTTATATTGTTGCTGCGGATGAGATATTTGCTTCGGACAACAGGGGAGAGACGTGGATAACACTGGGACCCCGACCCAAGGGAGATGCTGTTGAACTCGTCATTACAGGTGCCGAAGAAGCGTCCAGTTCACAGGTGTCTATTGCGCTGTATCTCGCTCTTAGAGATAGTGGGATTTTCCGATCCACAGATGGTGGTGCGCAATGGACCCCTCTTAACGACGGGTTGACAGGCGAAAAAATTTCCGCAGTGGCTGCTGTTGAAAAAACAGTGTTTGCTGCTACAGAGAACGGTCTCTACCGTCTCGATTCAGACATCTGGAAAAAACTGCCGTTGGATACATCAGGAGCCGTTTGTTCCTTGGCAGTCTCAGGGCATAATCTTTATGCTGGAATAGGGCACGAGTTTTTGGTGAGATTAACGCCAAGTGAAATGGACGAAGTCATGCGGGATAATAGGTGGCATTTTGCCAAAATTTTCCATTCAACTGACTTGGGCGCGTCGTGGACTGAAATATGGCATGAAAATCAATATCTTCCTACAGGCCCACCGGCGGGTATAACGGTTTTAGCGACTGGTAAGACACTCTTGGCATTGGGTCTCGTGCAATCTCGTTCAATAGATGGTGGACAAACTTGGACCGAACTTGGAAGCGACCTAAATTTTCGGCGGAGAAGCCGCCTTCCAGCTGTGATGGTAAACGAGAAAACGTGTTATAAAGCCAACCTATTCAGTATTCATCGGACGACTGATGGGGGTGCGTCATGGCATCTATTTATGAATCGGATGACGGGAACATTTATCACCGATGTGGTGGCGTTTGGCAATAGATTATACGCCCATAATGGCTATGAAGTTTATCAATCAACGGATGCGGGCGTGTCCTGGAAAATAGTTCCGGTTGATAGACAAAAAGTTGGATTCAGTCCCTTCACTACCAGTGTGACTGTTGATTTGAAACTGATAGTTGTTGGCAACATTCTTTAT
>JAPPDN010000812.1:1290-2831 GCA_028824575.1 Candidatus Poribacteria bacterium
GGTTGATGTGGAACTGATAGGTGTGGGCAACATTCTTGATTATCTTTTCAGTGGAGGCCCTACAGGTGCCAATGTAGGAATTTTTCGTTTATCTACCGATGGCGATAGGTTCATTCCCGTTCAAGGTGTCCCCATTTTTGACCGTTATAAACTTGCCGATGAAAAATATAAGTCAAAAGAGCGAGACTATCGTCATGTATCTCGTCTGAGAACTGAGACTGCTGCGGCGAGTCGTAATGTGTTTTATATAGAATACATAGGAGAGCTTTTCAAATGGAAACTTGGTGATCCAGAGTGGACAAGCACTGGATTAATAGAGGATAATCATTCTGACACATCCGTCCAGGTATTCACATTGGCTGTTTCAGGAGAGACCGTCTACGCTGGCAAATGGGATGGTAAATTGTTTCAATCGCTGGACGAAGGGAAGAGTTGGAGAGATGTCACACCAACCTTGCCGCTCGGCTTTACTCACTTCAAAGATATAGCCTTTGGAGGATCATCGGTTTACGTTGCAACAGATAATGGTGTCGTGGCTTCGCAAACTGGGGAAAACTGGCGCGTGCTTACGGATGGAATAGGGACACGCGTCGTCATAGACAAATTTGCCGTGGATGGCACAACAGTTTATGGTGCAGGCAATGCTGGCAGTTATCGTTTGAATACGCGGGTGCAGTGGGAACAGATTTCTTCAGAAGTGCCGAATGCAATCAGTGATCTCGTCATCGCTAACGATAAACTCTATAGTGCTACTGCTCTGATCAGTGGTGCTAAAAAGATGGGGCTGTTTTACATCTCGCTTGAAGACAATGAAAAGAAATAGCTGCAGGTATGCTCTTGATAATTACAATATTCAGGTGGTAGGAGAATTTTGGCTATTAACGTGCGAAAAATGTCTAACCTAAGAAGGAGGGTTTCTGATGTATATTAACTTTAAGTTCCTACTAAGTGTACTCAGTGCGGTATTATTGTTGAGTTTATTAGTTTTGCCTGTATTTTCTTTCGAGCCTTCCGGGGGAGTTTTGTCATTGGATGGTGAGGATGACTATGCAATACTTCCTTTTAAGGAACATGGACATATTTTCCCTGAAGGCACCCATGCGTTTACTGTTGAAGTATGGTTCTATCCGAAAACTGAACCGACCGAAAAAGATAGAGACCTTATTCTGACTCAGCAAATTTCCATCGGGTTGCTGGCAAGAGAGAAGTGTAGGCTCGGAAAGGAGCAACTTTGCAGTTATCGTCACGCGTATCTTTCAGGAGACGGAACCCACGGACTCGCAGGAACTGATAGTCCAATCGAGAGGGATCAATGGAACTATATAGCAATCATTTTCAAGAGCGGCACGCTTTGTCATGCGACCAACAACCGAATGAGTCAAGGCTGGAAACTTCCTCGTGTGAACAGGGTGTCATTGGATATCAGTAGACCTGAAAGAGTTCAAGATTTCGTCGTAGGCGGATATGGTGAGGACAAGTTTGTGGCCCCTCACGGTGGGTTGTTATACCAAGTGAGTAGTTTTCAAGGCGAAATTGATGCG
>JAPPDN010000310.1 GCA_028824575.1 Candidatus Poribacteria bacterium
GGCAAATCGGGCATCGTTGAGGATATACGCGAATGCTATTGCCCCGATGTTCCCCTCTCCGATATGTTCATGTCTGTCAACGCGACTCTGATATTCTGATTTCGCGTCATTGAGATGAAAGGCTTTGAGTTGGTTAAGCCCGATGATATCATCAAACTGGTTAAAGGTCGCTTCGCAATCCGATTCAGTTCGCATGTCGTAGCCAGCAGCAAAGACGTGGCACGTATCCAAACAGACACCGAACCGGTCTGGGTATTTTGACATGCCGATTACGTCTCGCAGGTGTTCAAAACAGTAGCCGAGATTTGTACCTTGCCCGGCAGTCGTTTCGAGAAGAGGCATGACATCGGGAGCCTCAGTATTTTCAAACAGGAAATCGAAACTGTCAGTTAACTGCTTTAAACCGAATTTTTCGCCTTCACCGAGGTGTGCCCCGAGGTGTGTGACAATGTAGCGGATACCGAGCAGCTGCGCGAGTTCCATCTGCTCACGGAACGCTTGGCGTGATTTTTCCAGGACATCTGGTTTCGGAGAAGCGAGATTGCTCAAGTGGATGTCGTGAACAATTACCTCGCCAAGGTCAGCTTCTGACCATGCTGTGCTAAATTTTTCGGTTATCTCTGGGGTGGGAGGCTTTCCTTGCCACTGGTTGGGATTTCGCAAGAAAATTTGTATTGTATCGCACTGGAGGTCGGTGCCATTTTTGATGGCATTGTGTATTCCACCTGAAGTGGATACATGTGCACCAAGGACCATATTTTTTATAATAAATTTCGGCTTGCGGATTCACCGCTCCTGTGTGGTAAGTTTTGGGAACTTGGGACCGCACCGAAATTGACATCTCCTTACATAATGAGAGTGATAGTTAAGGATTTTTAATATTTGCGATTAATAATTAAAAATACCACAAAATCGTGTGTAAATCAAATAAAAAACGTTTAATGTACGTTATTGAGGATTTTTATGCAAAATTTTTACTATTTAATAATGAAATAAAATGCGTGAACTGTTTTACCGATTTTAAATTCGTGATGATTATGGATGGACGGCAGTTTTGACCCCGCGCTGGGCAGCGGCATTATCAAACGCTATTAGACCTTGGGCAATCGGGAACCGATCGGTTAACAAGGGTTCAAAATTGAGTGCCTTCTCTATGAGCAGTTGTTTGGATGCTTTAAGACTGGCGCGGGAGAACGCCCATGAAGCCATCAGTTTGTGCCCTGCATAGTGAAATTCTTCAAGATTGATGCGAAGTTCTTCACCTTCTGGAGCGAGCCCAAAGAAGTTGAGGCATCCGCCTCTGCGGACGATCTCAAAAGCGAATGCGATTGCCGAAGCGTTGTTTGTTGTTGCGGAGATGACGGTATCAACGCCGCCGTTGGTTATGTCTCGGAGATGTGCTACCGACTCAGCGGATGTATCGAGTGTGAGGTCGGCACCGAGTGTTTCTGCGACAGTTCTACGGTGGGGCAGCGGTTCCATGACGTAAGTGGCTAAACCTGCTCGTTTCGTCAATTGCGTGAGCATCAACCCGATGGGACCCGCACCGAGAATAGCGACGGAATCCTTAAAAAGCGTTTCTTGCATCGCATTCAAGCAGCAGCCCAACGGTTCGAGAAATAACAATTCTTCGTGCGGTATACTATCTGGGACCCGAATGAGCTTACCGGTATTGACACCGTGCTTTGGCATCCGCATATATTCGGCGTAGCCGCCGTCAATATCGTGCCCGATACCTTCAATGGTATTGCAGTATTTATCAAGGTCGTTCTGGCATTCGGCACATGTGCCGCAAGAGAGCATGGGATTAACCGTTACCCGTTCACCAACTTTGACATCTGGGTGTCGGCTGTCTACAATCACACCTGCGAGTTCGTGTCCCATCACAACGGGTGGTGCGTAATCTGAAACGTCTCCACGCAGCGCGGCAAGATCGGAAGCGCAGATACCGCAGAGTTCCGTCTGAATGAGTACGTCTCCGTCAGTGAGTGCGGGGATAGGTTTTTCTTGGACGCTTAATTGCTGGATTTTCTCAAAAACAATAGCTTTCATGTATTTATAAGTCATCAGTTGTCAGAAAGAGGCTTAGAACTATGAAAAACCTTTAATAGTTGTCAGTTATCAGTACGATTTTTCTGCGAAAAATCTTTCAGTTGTCAGAAGGAATGGTAGTTAGCAATCAGCGATAGACAATCAGTTTTAAGAGTTATCAGTCTGCCTCACAGTGAGAGTTAAAGAGGGTTGCTGTTGCTTGAACTGTAACCTCAACTGTCACAAGAACCCTCTTAACTGAAAACTGATAACTATTTCCTCTGACAACTGATAACCATTACCTCTGACGATTATTCCTCCGCGGTTACTCAAACTCGTAAGGAACGGTTTCTGCCTGATGTGTCTTAGCGGACTTTTCTGCTAAATCCATGATGGCAATGACGCGGCGGGCGGATTCTGGTGTCACGAGTAACGGCGTGCCATCGTTTAAATGCGCGACGATATTCTGATAGTAACTCGGTCCAGGTCTACCGTGATGGTCGACTTCTTGCTCTTTGGGGTGTCCTTTGACTTCGGATAGGACCTTAAACCCGCCGCCTGCAGAGGTAATTGCGCCGTGTGAACCGAGCAGTTTCCACCGCTCTCCACCGATTTTGGCGATATTGGACATTTGAATGTTTGCCGATGCTCCATCCGCGACTACTTTTCCACCAGCGAAGCGAATAATTGCTTGGACGTGGTCCTCATTGGTAATATCGTCCCAGACGAGGTTCGGTTGATAGAAGCCGGTGACGTTAATCATCGGTGCTTCAAGGACATTGAGTAGCCAGTCGAGG
>JAPPDN010000637.1 GCA_028824575.1 Candidatus Poribacteria bacterium
GACCTATCAGTATCAACAGCATCTGATAGTGAAGCAAGCCTCACGCGACCTCTATTATGCGCTCGGTGAGCTGAATTACGCAGTGGAGCGAACAAGCATCGTCGTTAACGAAAAACTCTCTGATGTGCAGATCAATGAGGCTTCAGGTCATCCCCTTGTTCAGATTGAAAAAGCCTCGCGCAGTGCTTTGAAACAGAAAAACAGTATTTCATCAGCAATCCATCGAAGTTTGGATAGTCTTGATCGGTTCTCACAGAATGCTCTGAATACAAAAAATAACCCTTCAAAGTAAGGAGGACAACATGAAACTGCAAAAACACTTTATACGACTGTTCACACTGCTGTTCTTAGTCTTATCGTTAGCACTGATGCATTCAGCAGTTGCGCAACAGGACAAATCGGATAAAACTCACCCAAAAGGACTCATCCTCTTTGATTTCCCAGAGTCTCTTGAGGCGAAAGTCGAGGTTAACTTAACCGCGAAACTCATCAATCTGGTTACCAAATCGGTAAGCAATCAACCAGAGGTCGCGGAGCTCATTCAGATGTTGGACGGTATCTATGTCCGCACCTACGATAGAATCACCATTGATGAGAAGAAATTAGTTAACTATTTCCGGCAAAGACTCAAGAAGGATAAGTGGGAAGTTCTCGTTAAAATCAAGGAAGAGAGTGAGGTCGTAGAAATCAGTCTGCTATTTGACGAAGATACAGTTTACGGGATTTTCGTCATTGTAATTCCCGAAACCTCTGGGGAAGCCACCTTTGTTAACATTGTGGGGCAGATTGCACCGGAACACATTGAGGAACTACTTGGAAGTCTAAGCGATTTTGGCGCGATAGATATTGATGTCGGCGGGGCATTGAAGGCACAAGCGGAACCGAGCCGAGATACGATTCAAAGAGAGATACTCGCTGTAAAAGTCGAGAACCCACCAACTATTGATGCAACACTTGATGACGCGTGTTGGAAAATCGCGCCCCAGGCGGACGGTTTTACGCATGTACGTACCGGAAACCCGGTCGAGGATGATTCAAAAGTTAAACTGGTTTATACACATAAAGCCATTTATGTCGCATGGCACCTCAATGATTCCCAACTCGATAAAATTGTTGCCCGTCAGAGCCAAGATCATGTCCGATTTGGGAAAGCAACAGAGGATTGGGTCTCCTTCAGCATTGACCCGTTCCACACGCACCGATTTTCCAACCGAACCTTCTTTATGGCGAATCCACTCGGCAAAAAATATGTCCACTCGCCCGCGCGGGACTCAAACGAAACCGAATGGATGGAACAGTGGAATGTCGCCGCTAACATTGTTGAGGACGGTTGGGTTGTGGAGATGGAAATTCCGTGGCAAATGCTCGATTACCCTGACACAACCGAACCCATTCGGATGGGGATTAACTTTGACCGAGGACAGACACGGACGAACGAACATTCTTGGTGGTCCAATATAGGTGTTCGGGAGTTTTACAAAAACGATGGACATTGGTTAAATGTTTTACCACCCCCAAAGTCATCCGGTATGCAAGGATTGTTAGATGCATTCGAGACTGAGGAATACGGTGTACCCAAAGTATTAGTTCACGATAATAATGTTTCTCTGGTAAGCGACGATATTTTTCGACCTATGAGCACGAGTGGCTTAAATCGTGTTGATGGCCTCCGACTCGGTGGTGGATTTGAAGTCGGGCAACGGTCCTATCTCGACCCGCTCTTTTTTTCTGGATCTGGTTCAACGATCCGGCAGAATGCGCGCGGTGCCTCCACTTTAATTGACAGCAACGAAAACAATTTTGGCAGGCAATACCATACCGCACCGGGTCCATTCCTATTTGGGACAATGAGTTATGCTCTTTCAAGTCGAACTCTTAATTATCGAGCTGGTGGAGGTATGACATCTGGTGAGAATTTCGATTTGACTTATGGATTGCAAATCCACCGATTGACATCTGTCAGAGACCGGGACATCTTACTAAGCAGCAGTGAACAGTTTTTCAGGGCATTGTGGGGCACCGATTTTCAGGACTATTATCTCAGAGAAGGCGCAGTGATGGCACTCCAATGGCAGCCGATGAACATCACACACTCACTCGGCCTGTCCTTACTTTGGGAAGAACATAAAAATCTCGAAAATAGGATGCATTTCCATTTGAGGAACTGGGCAGCTGATCCCACATTAGCAGGACAGAGAAATCCCTCAATACATGACGGGAGCATGCACAGTATCTCCTTAAAATACGATTTTGATAATCGAGGAAATACAACCCCAAAATACGACCTTGAGAACCGAAAAAATACAGGCGAATGGTATAACACTTTTCTCATAGAACACGCCAGTCCTGTAATCGGTTCCGATTTCGATTTTACGCGTTTCCTGATTCATCTCAGGCACTATTCTCCTATTGGCAACGATCGGATTGATACACGTTTGAAAGTCGGATTTGCGACTGATTCGCTGCCGTTTCAACGCCAATTTGTCATCGGTGGTATTGGCACCCTACGAGGATACTCACTTTATGAATTTGTGGGCAACCACGGATTTCTCTTTAATTTCGAGTATGTTCATAGTTTAGGAAATGACGCGTTCATTATTCCTTTCGTAGATATAGGGCAAGCCTGGTATCATTTGAAAGACGTAAAGTACATCCAACCGAAGATTAACTTAGGCATCGGTTTCCAAGGTGGACCGTTCAGATTGAACCTCGCAAGATCCATTGAGGAAGGACGCGGTTATCAAGTTGACTTTAAATGGTCGCGTATGTTTTAAGGCTTATTTAAAACGAGGACAGTGTCTCAGTA
>JAPPDN010000876.1 GCA_028824575.1 Candidatus Poribacteria bacterium
TGTCGTTGTGAATGGTATAACCGGCGATGTACTCGGGTGCTGCTTCTATGGAGATATTTTTTCCGGTTTTGCCGATGTAGATCCCCCATTCCAGTTCAAAGTCGAGTTTTTCTGTATAGTTGGGCCACGTAACAACGGCTTCGTGCCCGGCAATAGAGGACGGACTGGTACTGCCGCGGTAATAGTTGGGCAGTTTGAACCACTCCGGGGAGATCTCTTTACCTGTGATACGTGAGGCAGCATCCATGTGGGTCTTAAATACGCCGAAATCCCGAAGGCTCGCTGGACGTGGAAACGGCGCGAGCAGTTGCACGTCGGCAACAGGGAAGCTGCTGTCAGCCGTCTGGTCAATATGTCTTTGTGCGTCAGCGATGCAATTCTTTTCAAAGAATTCGTACATGTCCGAGGCAACTGCCGTGAGGTCAACAATTTGGTCGCCTGTAGTCCATGCGCCGAGTCTTGGTGTCGAGTCTGCTGATTGGGTTTGAAAGGTAACGAGTTTCATAGGTGCGCTTTTATGGTAATTTCGACTCCGTGTTTAGATAGTTGTGTAGTGGTCTCGATTATACGATAGATGCGTTTAGAAATCAATTCTTTTTAAAATTTTCTTGCGTGTGTGATACGGATATGGCATAATTAACCCTATATATTTGCCTGTATCGCTGTGTGTTCCTGTTATGAACATATCCAAATAGAAAAGGGACGATCATGGTTACCCGTCAAGACATTCAAGCGACATGTGATGACATCGTACGCGAGTTCGCGCCATTACAAGTTGTTCTCTTCGGTTCTTATGCGTACGGCACGCCGACGGAGTCCTCCGATGTGGATTTGCTGGTCGTCATGCCGGTGGCGAAATCGGAAACCCGCCAGCGAGAGATAGAGATTCGGAAGCGTCTCGCGCGTCCTTTCCGTCTGCATGTGCTTGTGCATTCGCCTGAAGACTTATCGTATCGCCTTGTGTATAACGATTGGTTTCTCCGAGAGATCACCAAAAAAGGTGAGGTGCTTTATGAAACTCCTAATTTTTTCTTGAAACCCGTAAAGAAGGAAGAAGACGCGATGAATCCATTGACAGAGGAGTGGGTGCAGAAAGCTGAAGGCGATTATACTGTCGCGCAGCAAGTGCTTCAAGGACAGAATCCTGTAAATGATGCCATCTGTTTCCACGCCCAACAGTGTATTGAAAAATATCTAAAAGCATGGCTTCAAGAGGCAAATATCCCGTTTCCGAGGACCCATGATTTACAAGAGTTATTAAACCTGATAGTCCGGACGCTACCTGCTTGGGGGGCGTGGCGGGATGATTTTTCAAAGTTGTCGGAACATGCGGTTGATCCGCGCTATCCTGGAAAATTCGCGACTGCAGACGAAACAGCACATGCGATGCGGGTCTGCGATGAGGTGCGGCAAGCCGTTCGCGAACAGTTGAAACTACCACTTGATGTACGGGATAGCTAAGGAAACTTCGGCTTTGTTCGTAGTTGTGGAGCGAAGGGTGCTATGCCGTTAAAGACAGGAACAGTTCCTCCAAAGACACTTCAGTCGTGTGCATTTCAAGTAATCGCCATCCACGTCCGACGACAGTTTCTGCTACCTCTGCCCGAATATCACTTGTCGGTGTGTAATGAAGGTGGAACGTCGCTGTGTCCGCTGTATTGATACCGGTTTGTTCAACCCGAATTACGTCGGGAATATCCGTGAGTAGAGTGAGTATATCGTCAGCCGGCGCGCCTGCGATCTCAAGCGATAACGTTAAAGTTGTTACCGGTACGCTTTCCGTATTGTTCTGTTTAGATACGGCGCGCCCCTCCTCTAACTGAACATCGCCCGTAATTTCGCCCCTACTGATGATAATCAACCGTTCACATGTCATACTCGCTTCAGGTAAGATATGCGTGCTGAACAGGATTGTTCGCTCTTTGCCGAGTGCCTTGATTAATTCTCGGATTTCGACGATTTGCCGTGGGTCCAGTCCAGAGGTGGGTTCGTCGAGGATTAGGACATCCGGCTCATGGATAAGTGCTTGTGCCAAACCTACACGTTGCCGGAAACCGCGAGACAATTGCCCTATAATCTGGTGCCTACGTTCGGTGAGTCCACACGCCTCAATTGCGTTATCCAACCGTGCTTTGATATTGCTTCGAGGGACGCCTCGGATTTTTGCCATGTATTTCAGATATTTCGTCACCGTCATTTCTGGATAGAGCGGCACGTTTTCTGGGAGATAGCCGATGCGTTTGCGAACCTCTCTTGATTCTTTGAAAACGTCATACCCAGCGACGGTAACGCGTCCGCTACTCGCCGGCATAAAGCAGGTAAGGATTCGCATCGTTGTGGTTTTCCCAGCACCGTTGGGACCGAGAAATCCAACGATTTGTCCCTTATCTACTTGAAAGGAGATGTCTTTGAGGGCTTTGAAGGGACCGTAATTTTTTGTGATATTTTCGACTTGAATCATTTTAATGGTTGTCAGTCATCGGTTATCAGTTAAAGAGATATCTGATAACGACAGAGTCTGCTGATAAACTCCCAACTGATTGTCTCCTTTTCAAGGTTGCCCTATTATTACCAAGTGACGGACTGCTAACGGAAAACGTGCGAAGTCCGCGGCTGATAATTATTAACAAGCTTAGGGATTCCGCGGGATGCTGAAGTTTAGATCCCGATCTCTGCCTAATAGATAGGGGTTGTTATCGGGTTGGACTGCCTCCGATTCGGCGAGTGCTTCTGGCAGATCGACTGTCACGGAATTAACTTCAACTCTATCTGGGTAAACTGTAACTTGCTTCCACAT
>JAPPDN010000062.1 GCA_028824575.1 Candidatus Poribacteria bacterium
CTTAACCAAATCTTTCTTAACCGATAACTGACAACTGATAACCAGTAACTACTCTTCGTCGCCTGCTTCTGCTTTGAGTCGATATAGCTCTTGCGTCAATTCGGTGACAATATCTGCGTACGCTGGGTCGTCGTAGACACTACACATCTCATTCGGATCTTTCTCCAGATCGAAAAGTTCCCATTCCGGTGCTTTCGATTCATCAAGGGATCCGGTTGTGCCGAGCGCCTCGCCGTAGTAATAGATGAGTTTATAGCGATCCGTCCGTATTCCATAGTGCGCGGGTACATAGTGATGTGCAAGGTGCATCCAGTACCGATAGTACATGGAGGTTCGCCAATCGTCGGGTGTCTCGCCATTGAGGATTGGCCGTAGACTCGTGCCTTGCATGTCATCAGGAATTGATACGCCTGCGTAGTCGAGCCAAGTCTCTGCGAAATCTATGTTTAACGACATGGCATCCGATGAACTGCCCGGCTGAATCTCGCGCGGATAACGGACGAGGAAAGGCATTCGTAACGATTCTTCATACATAAACCGCTTGTCATACCAACCGTGGTCGCCTAAGAAAAATCCTTGGTCAGAGGTATAAATCACGAGCGTGTCGTCTGCGATCCCGTCTTCATCGAGGTAATCAAGCAGCCGTCCGACATTGTCGTCAATAGAGGCGACGCAGCGGAGATACTCCTTAATATATCGCTGGTAATTCCAGTTTGCCATCTCCTCTTCGGATAATCCCTCTGGCGGCGGACCGAGTTTATCAATCTTGAGATCCCTTTCGGTCATGTGCCCGAAGACACGCATCTTCGCTTCCTTCGCGGCGTTTGAACGGTTCGCGTAATCGTCGAAGAAATTGTCCGGCATCGGAACATCGCCGTCCTCGAACATGTCAGCGTGCTTTTCATCAGAGTCCCACGGACGGTGGGGTGCCTTGTGGTGGGACATCATGAAGAAAGGTCTATCCCTGTCGCGATGCCGCAGCCATTCCAATGAGAAATCGGTGATGATGTCGGTGGTATAACCTTTGTGGGTTTTCCGACCGTCGGGTTCAATCATGACTGGATCGTGATAAAGGCCTTGCCCGGGCAGCACGTTCCAATAGTCAAACCCTGTTGGATCGGCATCACCCCCGTGTCCGAGGTGCCATTTGCCGACCATCGCGGTTTGGTAGCCATCCGCCTGTAGCATCTTGGCGACGTTCGGTATTCTGCCGTCAAAATGATCCCCTATGTTCTTGACACCGTTGAGATGGCTGTGTTTGCCGGTCAGAATGTTCGCGCGGCTCGGTGTGCAGATGGAGTTGACACAGAAACAGTTATGAAGAATCATGCCGCCGTCTGCGATACGATCAAGGTGTGGTGTTTGGTTAATCCGACTCCCGTAGCTGCTAATCGCGTGTGATGCGTGGTCGTCGGACATGATGAATAAGATATTTGGTCTGCTCAATTGTGGCTCCTTTAAATTTGGGATTTTCCTTATCATATCCTATTCCATTTGGGAAGTCAATCTTTTTTCAGAGGTATTCAGTTATCAACTGTTAGCCGTCAGCATCGTAGGTTGGGTTGAACGGACTTTATCAAACCGCTAAAAAGAAATAAGAAAGCGAAGTTCTCCCCATACATACTACATCAAACAGAGACCGAGTGAAACCCAACGCTTTTGCCGTTTCCGAGACTCTGACGGTGTGAAGGTTTCACGGCGTTCTTGAGCGTATACGACGGTATGTTGGGTTTCATTGGTATTTGGAACAACACATTCGCCTTCTCAGTTCCGTTCAACCCAACCTACGGGACTGACAAAACGAAACGCACCAGCAGTTAATCTGGTGCGTTCAGGAACAGAGGTTGTGAATTGTAGTGTCTCCGATCCGGAGCACTCAACCAACGTTTAGCAATGGTGGCACCTCGGCGAGCGTGTACCCTTGGACTTTCGCTTCAATCTGTCGTTGATACCACTTTGTCCAGACCTCTTCCTCTTTAGCAACGCCTTTTACGTTACCTCTCGCCTCTTGGTAACTGGAGATCAGAGTAGGTATAACGATAAAAAGGAACGGCATAGAACTTCCAACTGCACCCAACCAGAAAATAACAATAGAAATCCAGCCAATGAAATGAATCATAAGGCGCATCGGGTTGCGTAGCATGGATAATATAGTCTTTTGTGCGATCTTAAAATAAGGATCCGTTTGTATGTTTTCTGATGGCGGCGGTTCCTCAAAAATCTCTCCGCGGCTTACGGTTTCTTGTCGCTCTTGGTACCACTGCATCCATACTTGTTGCACATTGGCAACGCCTCTTAGGTTACCTCTTGCCTCCCGGTAACTGATGATGAAAACGATTAGAAAAATCCAAGGAAGCAATTGTCCAAAGAATCCTATTAGTTCAAATATTTCAAAAATATCTTCAGGCGTTTTTGAGAGTGGAAGTGTCGTGAAGAATAAAAGCGCGCATGTGAAAACCCAACACGTAAGATGAATGATAAATGGTCTCAGATTACGAACCATGAAAAACAATGTTTCTGGGATTTCTCCAAAATAAGAATAGGCTTTCATATTTTCCGATGATGGCGGCTCTTCAAAGGAACCTTCCTGAGCCATCGCTTTGATTTGCCGGTAGTACCACTTTGTCCAAATGTCTCTCTCTATCGCCACTCCTTTCAGGTTGCTTCTCGCCTCGCGGTAGCTAAGTATGAGCGTGAATATAATAGCGAGGATAACGATTTCGGGAAGTGATCGCACAAAATCGCTTGGGTCAAATAGGGTAGGAAGCGCGAACAGTGTAAACCAAAATATGAAATG
>JAPPDN010000666.1 GCA_028824575.1 Candidatus Poribacteria bacterium
CACGCCGAGATATTGCGGGTGTTTCTCCTGTGGCGCGATTTCAAGGGTGTAGTTCGTGACAATGCGTGCCGACACGGGTGTGAACCCCATAAGGGCAAAGATAATCCAATAAAACTGAGCACCGGTTGGCATCCGACTAATGCCAACCGCCAACAGTGGCATACAGGCACTGATTAATATCAGAATACGTAGGACGAATCGGTTACCCGAACGGTCTGCGATGTTGCCCATGATACCGGCACCGATGGCATTAGATGCATTCTGTGCGATTATCAAGGTGACGAAACCAGCAGGGACGAGTCCTAATGTCCGCTTCCCGAAAACCGTATAGTGTGGGAAAAGGGGCCAGATGGAATAAAACAGCAGGATAACGATTGCAAATCGCCGAAAATTTCTATCATATCTCAATAAGAGGAGTGCATCACCGAGAAATTTGAAAAAAGGTGCGGTGCCCTCTGGCTGTGAAGGGAGTTCTCTAAACCAGAAGCTGACTGCCGCTGCAATACCAAAGAAAAGGGCTGTTGCGCCAAAGAGCATCTCATAACGCGCGGGACTCTCAGAAAGCCAACGCGGTAGGAGGTAAAAAGCGACACCGATCGCAAGTGTACAACCGATGATATTGGAATAGGCGAGTAGCCTGCCCCGTTTTTCAGGGCTGATGAGTTTCCCCTGCAGCGTTCCGTTTGCCAAATGATTGCAACCAACAGCGAGCCAGTGCAGGGTACACAGCACAAGAAAGACAACAACAATGACACTCCCTGACCAACCTGTTAGGCTTAATATACCGGACAACACAAGCCACGGCATCGCGAAACCGAAACCGGTGAAAACAAAGAACCCTTGTTTTTTCGGCATCCGCGCGACACGTTGGGCGACCAGAAACTGGGGCAGACTTTGCCCGATTCGTAGAATGAGCGGTAGCAATCCGCGGATGGTTCCCGACGCGGTATAGACATCAATAAACGCTGGAATAACGACAGATTCGGATTTGAACATCCAACCGAGACGCATCAGAATGTGGTTTAGCGCGAATAGGATTAAAATGCGTTTTTCATTCGGATAAGACTCTTTTTATCGGGCGTTTGTCTGATCTGTAGCGCTTTTATCCATTGAGATTCCAGTCGTTTGTTAATAACAGGACCTACGGTGTCAGTGCGCCTTCTTTAAGCCGTCGCGCGCCATATTTTTCCAAATCTGCTTGTTCCTGTGGTGTCAAGGTCTCCTGTTCGGAGAGTGCCTCTGCAATCCGATGGAATCTTTCAACGTCCCTCAATCCCATGATTGTTAGATTTACACTTTTATGGCTGAGTACATAGCGGTAGAATTGTTCTGGAGACGGCGCATCAGCGTCCCCAAAAAGCCTGTCATTCCGTGAGGCGTTCATAATGACGACCCCGGTATTATGTTTTTCGGCAGCGGGGAAAACTGTCTCTTCGGGCGTTTTCATTGCACAATTATACCAACAGAGGACGGTGTCGAAAAACCCAGTGGCAACGGCGTGCTGTATCTCGACCCAATCGTGTCCGGTAACACCGATGAAGCGAATAAGCCCTTCATCTTGTGCTTTTTGCGCCATCTCCAATGCGCCACCGGGTGCTAACGCTTGGTCTCGTTCTTCTTGCGTGTTCAGGTGATGCAGTTGGTAAACGTCAATGTAATCAACGCCAAGCATTTGTAACGATGTTTCAAGTTCCGTCCGTGCGCCTTTTGCATCGCGCTTAGCAGTTTTCGTCGCAAGAATGAGTTTATCACGTTGTCCTTTTATAGCGGCTCCGATGACCTTTTCATCCTCGCCATCTCTGTAGGCTCGTGCCGTATCCATATAATTGATACCGGCATCAATCGCTTTCCGATAACCATCAACGGATTCACAATACGCGCCCCCGCTACCGAATCGCGTAACCGTCAGACCTGTGCGACCTAAAACTGTTTTCGGAATCTCATAAGCCATTATGTTCACCTCTATGGCTATCAGCAGTCAGGGCGGATTTTTACAAAAAATCCTTTCAGCAGTCAGTAGAAGAGATTATTCTTTAAGAACACCTTTTTGCTGATTACTGATTGCTAATTGCTAATTTACCCTTGAATGTTAGGAAGAGTATATGTTATTTCGATGTAAAAGTCAACATTCTTAGTTGGAAATCGCGAGTGCAACTCGCTCCTACAGAAGAGGGGCGTTGAACAAACAACCGAAAATATGGAGAACTAAATGCTCCTAAAATATCTTCTCAAAATGCGGGTGCGATTTCCCACGCCTGAACGGATCGGAAATGTGCCTGCCCGCCGCGACTCACCAATCTAACACCGGTGCTGTCGGCTCGCGTTGGGTAGACCCGTTGTGTAATGCACTGCCGACCGTTCGCGAATACTTCAACCACAGACTTATCTACATAGATACGGAGTTGGAGCGTTTCGCTACCTTTCAGTGAGAACGGTGCACGCTGCGCGTCAACAAACTGCTCTGATTCCGGTAGTCTTGCAGTGCCACCTGCGTCTCGGTAGTGTGGATAGCGAATGGTTTCGTTTAAGGTAGAACGGCTGATGTCTATTTTTAATGTTTCTTCGGCTGGAACATATAGAATCCCGGTGCGTTCAGCCTGATCTGGTGAGCAGAGTACTTGGACACCGACTTCGGCTGCATTGCTGGGGTCAATTTCGACAGCCAACTCAAGGCAATTCCCTCGAATATCCTCCAAGTTCATTTCATCAGCGTTCAAGGTGATATTTTCACGCGTTTTTGGGTTCATCCGTAGGGATTCCAACTCCGGCACGGGTTCAATCAGCAAACTCCCATCAC
>JAPPDN010000268.1 GCA_028824575.1 Candidatus Poribacteria bacterium
CGTATTGGCGACCCAAAACCCCATATAACAGGAAGGGACGTATCCGTTGCCGGAGGCGCAACTCGATCGTTTCATGTTCAGGATTGAAGTAGACTATCCGCAACGCGCTGAGGAGATAGAGATTGCCCGTACCACAACCGGTGTGGCACTGCCAACACTTGAACACGTCCTAACAGGTGAACGGGTGCTTGCCTTTCAAGACCTTGTGCGACGTGTGCCCGTAGCAGAACATATCTACGAATTCGCTGTTGATTTAGTACGCAGCACCCGCCCAAAAAGTGAGGCATCACCGGACTGGCTGAAGCCGCTTGTTGCTTGGGGTGCCGGTCCACGGGCAGTTCAATACTTGATCTTAGGGGCGAAGGCACGCGCAGCACTTAGCGGCAGCTACATGGCGCGACTTGAGGATGTCGTCGCAGTGGCGGATCCTGTGCTGACGCACCGCGTTATCACATCCTTCGCTGCAGAATCCGAGAACATCACCAGCCAAGACATCGTCAGCCGTCTCGTTGAAGAGTTATCGGAGCAATAAAATCATCTGCTAAAAAGCACCCAAGCCTGCAACAACGGCGGCAGGCGCCCCTTAGACCAGAACTGTTATTAAACAAATCACTTGATTTAACGCCTTGCGAAAGGTAAAAAAATGGCATTGCAACTCAAACGGGATTACCTCAACCAGAAGGTACTGGAACGTCTCTCCACGCTTCAATTGCACGCCCGACTCCCCATGGTAGGAAATGTATCCGGTAAACATCGGAGCCCTATTCGCGGTTCCAGTCTTGAGTTTGCCGAGTACCGTAAGTACGTCCCAGGCGATGATACACGCCGACTCGATTGGCGTGCCTATGCCCGCAATGATCGCTACTACATCAAGGAGTTTGAAGCCGATACGAACCTACGGATGTGCTTAATTGTTGATACCAGCGGTTCAATGGATTTTGCATACAACGGAAACCCGGCAGGAACCGGCGGCGAACCCGGTTTGAGTAAACTTGACTACGCACGTCGGGTGGCAGGCACCTTAGCCTATATAGCCGCCCTACAAGGTGATGCCGTTGGACTCTACTGTGCAGGCGAAGCATTTCACATAGAAATTCCACCAAAGCGGAGTGCTACGCATCTCAGCGTTGTCCTTGATGAATTAGGAACAATGGAGGCATCAGGCGAAACCGGGTTGGCTGACATTCTCCACGAAACCGCCGAACGTATCCCACAGAGAGCACTCATCGTCGTTATTTCAGATCTATTCATGGAACCCGAAACGGTGCGGAATTGTTTTGAACACCTGCGGTTCCGTAAACACGATGTCGCTGTATTTCATCTCATGGAACAGAACGAACTCGATTTTGAGTTCGATCGCCCAATGCGATTCGCTGATATGGAAGGTGGAGAACCTATACTTGCAGATCCGACTGTCATCGGTACGCAGTACCGACGCGCAATGGAAATATACCTTGCGAGTATGGACGAAGTGATTCGCGATACCGAGGTTGACTATCACCGTATCTGTATACACGAAAACTATGGGGATGTATTGGCACGATTCTTATTGGGACGGACACCCAAAAGACAGAAGTGAGGAATAGTTGTCAGTTAACAGTACTCAGTTTTCAGTTAAGAGATGCTGTGGTTAATCATAGATTTCCTCTTTAACTGATAACTGAAAGCGTAGCGTACTGAGTACTGATAACTATTCCCACTGACAACTAACAAATAAGAGTGAAGTCATGAGTTTTTTACAACCGTTAGCATTAATCGCGCTTCCGTTGATGGCACTGCCGATCATCATCCATTTAATCAATCAGCAGCGGCACCGGACGATCCCGTGGGCAGCGATGATGTTCCTCATGAGTGCAAAGCGTATGAGCAGAGGCATGGCACGCCTCCGGCATCTTCTTATCCTACTGATGCGCGTCCTTGCCATCGGGGCTTTGATTTTCGCCATTAGCCGACCACTGTCCGGCGGATGGTTAGGAAGCGTCGGACTGAGTAAGCCTGATGCCACACTGATTCTCCTCGATCGCTCCGCCAGCATGGAAATGCAAGACCTACAAGCGGGTGAGTCAAAAAGATCCACGGCACTGAAAAGACTCGCACAATTGCTGGAGCAAGGTGATTACGGAACACATCTACTTCTGATTGATAGTGCCAGCGGTCAGATGCAGGAAATGGATTCACCGAAGGCACTATTGAACCTACCTATGACTGGCGCGAGTGCCACCAGCGCGAATATCCCAAGTATGCTTGAAACAGCGTTAGCCTATCTCAAAGCAAACGAGTCCGGCCGCGCCGAAATATGGATCTGTTCGGACCTGAACGAGAACGATTGGGACATTCACAGCGGTCGTTGGAACGCGATACGCGAGGCGTTTGCCCAATTAGAGGGTGTGCATCACTTCCTACTGGCATACACCGATCCACCTTCTGGAAACTTGTCGGTAAGAGTGGAAAACGTCCAACGGTGGAAACGTGGCAATGATGCAGAACTTATTCTTGATGTGATGGTGCGTACGGGCGGTGACAGCAGTGGCACGCGACGCGTACCGATTGAGTTTGAAGTCAACAATGTACAGTCTGTGGTTGAAATGGAACTTGACACACTTGGTGCCTCTTTACAAGGGCACCGTATCCCTATTGATGCCAAACTCAGCTCAGGTTGGGGATCCGTGAGTCTACCGGGCGATGCGAACCCCTTGGACAATCGGTTTTTCTTTGTCTTTTCAGAACCGCCAGTCCGAAAAGCAGTTGTCGTCAGTGATGATAAAAGGATCGGCGAAGCGTTCCGTCG
>JAPPDN010000567.1 GCA_028824575.1 Candidatus Poribacteria bacterium
CCATCTGGCTGGACGACCTCGAGCCGGCCTTCGGCGAGGAGGCGTTTTTCTTCGAAAAGGAACTTGCGCAGTTGTGCGAGGAGGACCTGCCCTCCGGCCAGTGGGATGAAATGGAATCGCTTGTGCTGGAAGGCGTGGGGTGGGAGTGATACGCGGTACGGGTTAAAAGAAGGATTTAACGAAACTTAAAAGTCAACAGTTCGTCCGGTATTTCAAACACAATCCCGTCTCTCTTCTTTTCGTAATAGATTAGCTGGACTTTTATAGAATCGTGTACGGTTGAGGCTTTGGACGTGTAGATAATCGGGATAATTGAAAACACCTTTTCACCCACGTACAGATTTAATCTCATTGATTCCTCGGTTTCACAATGACAGATCAGTAACGTCAACATCCTCAAGAAGTTTCGTTACAACCGAAACCGAGTCGTGCTTTTCCCATTCATTCCAATTGTCTCGGATTGCGGGCCGTGCATTGGAAAGAAGGTTTTGTTTATCAGGATGAATTACGGTGAGACGTCGCTTTCGATCACCGCAAATCCAGTCCACGATTTCATTATTGATCCCCTTATCTCCAAAGCTGTAGCCACATATAAAAAGCAGATCTGCCTCTCTCAAAGTAGACCGAAAACAGCAGTGAATGTCGTGGAATATGCCTGAACTATACTCAGATATCTTATTGAAGGTACCAATTAGAAGTAGTGGTCGGCCACGGGAATCTAACCATTCACCCATTGAGGTTTTCAATCGCAAACTGTCCAAGTGTCGTGCAAGTAGTCCTACATTATAATCATAGATATCCCCTAAATGAGGCTTGAGTTCAAACCAATCAATAGAACCGTGCAATTTGAGAAATGATGTCCCTTCATCCGAATAAAGGCTGCCATTCCAGTACCGGATATCTGCTTCCGAAGATTCTGAGAACCCATCGGCAAGGGCTATGCCCTCATTCCTTAGAAAGGTTTCAAGATGATTATCATGACAGAGTGTAGAAACACTGGTAAGTTCGGACTTTTCAAAGATATACTTGACTATGCTCAGATGATTAAGTGAGGCTGGTTTATGAAGTAGGCATCTCCAAACTATGTCTGCAATGTAGTTACGCGTTTCCTCGAACAACGAAGCTAGCATGTCATCATTGCCAACGTTATCGACACATGTTTTGTGACTGTGGTTCTTTAACTCAGAGATCTCGGATGCCATTTCGACTCTAAGTCTGCTTATAAAGGCGAGAATAACTGGATTGTCTATCTCACCTGACCACTGTTCGCACCCTTGAGCTGCTAAGTAAGCAATCTCTTCGTAGTTTGGATTCTGTTCCATACCATAGTGTTCATTGTGTTTCTTCATTTCAGAATACAGTTTATTCGCCATCTTGTTCACTAATGTGGTTGTGCCATCTTGATCGTTGCTGTTGTCCCCCAAATAGTAGGACGAGTTAGTAGCCCTGGTAACATCCTTCCCCGAGAGAACTAGATTCGTAATCGTGTTCGTACACGGGTATCCTGCCGGTATTGAAGAACCCGCTCCCAAGAGTATGGCTGTTTTCACTCCGAATTGCCTCTCATAAGGTAGGACAGACGCTTACATTCTTGGCGAAACACTCATCCATAATTCGTTAAATACTTCGTCAAACAAATAGCATTGAACTTGTTATTCGTTAGCAGCCTCTGACAGCTTTTCACCAACCCACTGGTTTATACTCACGCCGTCGACATCGGCCGCCTCGGCTACCGCTGCGTGGATTTCAGGATCAATACGCAACAGGAGTTTACCCGAATAAGGCTTGTTCGGAGTCTCGCCCCGTTCGTCACAGCTTTCCAGGTAGAACTCAACCGCCTCTTCAAAAGCCTCGCGAACTTCTCCGACGCTTTCTCCGTGAAACGTGATGATATCTCGAATTCCAGCCACACGGCCGACGAAACACCCGTCCTCGTCGCTGTATTCGATGCGCGCTGGATATCCCCTGTAGCGCATTGGCTTCATGGTGTTACTCCCATACCTTTAAGAAACTCCCGCGCAGCGCGTATCTGATACGGTTTAGCCTCTTTGCCCGGATGAGGTCGATGAAAATCGGCTCGATGCGTCCCGTACTTGAAAGCTATTCTGGATCCACGGCCTTCAATTAACTCACATCCCACTGAAACAAGAAGTGTCTCGATTTGTCGCCATTCTATATTCGACAATATTGGGTCGGCAAAAACTGCTTCCAGAATTTTCCGTTGGCGACTATTCATGCCAAATGATATCACATTTCAATATCATTGGCAAGTGTTTTTTTAGTCGTCACGACAGCGTAACAGTCAGTCCCCCAACCCCGCATGCCGACACACGATTTCCACGGCCTTGACCAGGGTCTTCGCGCCGAGTACCGCGTATTCCTCGATCAGGTTCCCCTCCTGATCTAACGTGCCCAGGCCGGGCCCGAGAAACATCTTCCCACTGTAGATCGTTGCCGGTTCGACGCCCATGTGCTCCTGGGCGAGCACGATGGGATTGGTGTTGGCCCAAAGGTCTTCGAGGTTGAAGATCGGGATGCCGAAGGCGCCGTCTTTCCACGTGCGTTCGTAGTTGAGCTCGGTGCCGCCCAGTTGATAGGTCTTCGTGAAGATCAGGTCGTCGCGGAAGCGCGCGGGCTTCATCTGCGCGAATTCCTCCACGATGATTTCGTGGAACCGGTCTATGGGGTCGGTGACCAGGCGGGGCCGGTCGCGCAGGACCTTCAGGTAGGCGGTCAGGCCCACCAGGGTGTCCCGGCCCGGATCGCTGAAGGTATAGACCGCCT
>JAPPDN010000010.1 GCA_028824575.1 Candidatus Poribacteria bacterium
ACCGGAGACGACCCAACAGCGACCATCTTCGAGGAGATGCGCGTTGGTAATTCGCATTGAAAATCCAAAGGGACGTTCTTCTAACATTCTCTCTGTCCAACTTTTCGCTTCGCCATCTGTGGTTCCTTCGTCAAGCAAGAAATTCATTGCTTCCCAATTCTTACCTCGGTTTTGGGTCGTCAGAATTGTCCGTCCCCTATCAATCGCCCAAGCCTCAGTGTGATTACGGAATTTCACCGTGTGCAGCTGGATATCAAAATTCGTTCCTTTAATTTCGCGTTCTGCTTCCAGATCCCGCTTCCAGCTTTCCCCGCCATCTGTGGTGAGAAGTGAGGTCCCATTTTCCATGACCACCCAACCTGATTTGGCATTTAGGAAATGGATTCCAATACAAGACTGATGTGTTCTGGCTTGGATTTCCCAGTAATCACCACCGTCAACCGTGTGTAGAATTAATCCGCCGGTCCGCCGTTGTGGCGCGACTGCCCATCCTTCTTGACTGTTGATAAAATGTAGGTGCGTGATCGGTCGCTGAGTTGTCCCTGTTTGCTGAAGTTTCCAAGTTATGCCACCATCGCTTGTACGCAGGATTTGTCCTTTATCAACACCGATCCATCCATCTTTCGGATTGATGAAGTGGATCGCACGAATATTGTGGAGGTTTTTCAACCCATCACGGATAACCTGCCAAGTCTCGCCCCCGTTTTCAGTTCGCAGCAGTACACCTTGACCGGTAATCCAACCGTAATTTTCATCAATAAAGACAACCCGTTGTAATTCTTCGGTCACGCCACTCTGCTGTGGTTGCCACGTGGTGCCACCGTTTGTGGTGTGTAAAATGGTGCCACCGTCACCGACTGTCCATCCTGCCTGTGTAGAAGAAAAATAGGTATCGGTGAATTCGGTCTGCCAACTCCCCTGTCGGACGATTTCCCAGTGATATTCAATCGCTTCAATCGGTTTCTCATCGGTTTTCATTTCTTGTGCAGGAGGTGGCAACTCGACAATGAACTGCTCCGTATCCACAGAGTAGCGCATCGCGATACCACCTTCACCCACAACGAGGATACCGTCGGGAGAAAGCGAAAAACTATAGAGATCGTTGGACGTGCCACTTTTCTGCAATTCCCACGTCACACCCCCATTGATAGTCGTCAAGATGACCCCTTCATCGCCAACAATTAACCCGTGATTGGCATCGGCAAAGTAGACTTTGTTCAGATTTGCCTCCGTTCCGCTCCGTTGGAATTTCCACGTTTTTCCACCATCAAGGGTGTGTAAAATTTCACCGAACTGCCCAACGATCCAGCCGATATGCCTGTCGATAAAGTAAGCGGCGTAGAGTTCGTTGTAACTATTGCTATCCTGTCGTTTCCACGTCAATCCACCATCTTCGGTGTGAAAAACGATGCCGGGCCAACCGACCACCCAACCCTCCGTCTCATTGAGGAAAAAGATGCCTTTAATCATTTCGTGAAAATAGCGTGGTGCTTGTTGGCTCCAAGTTTCTCCACCGTCTGTTGTATGAAGCACAGTGCCCAAATCCCCAACGATCCACCCCTTTTTCGGATTGATGAAATGGAGAGCATTGAGCGTGTACCACCATCCGCTGGTTTGTCGTTCCCACGTCTGACCGGCATCGGTTGTGTGGAGGATAAGTCCGCCGTCGCCAACCGCCCAGCCTTCTTTGTCCGTGACGAAAGACAGATTCCGGATGCGGTGCCAAGTGTCCATCTCGATGTTGGTCCAGGTTTTACCACTGTCGTCACTTGTCGTAATGGTGCCCTTCTCTCCGACAGCAACCGCCCGGTCTGCATCTGCAAACGCAACGCTCTGTAGGTCATCGGCTGTCGTGCCGCTTCTCATGTTCCATGTTACCCCGCCGTCGGTCGAGTGTAGAAGGGTACCATTCCAACCGACTGCCCATGCTTCTCTGGGAGTCGCAAAATGAACACCCATCAGGTCGTTTTTGGTCTGGTTTTCTGTTAATCTCCAGTTCCCCCCGCCATCTTCGGTTCGGATGATAAACCCACCCTGCGCGACCGCCACACCGTAGTCATCGTCAATGAAATGGAAGTCATTGACGATTGGGCGAACATGTCCATAAACTGGTGGAAGCCGACTATCTTGTCCTCGCCATTCTGTGCCGCCGTTAGTTGTGTGGAAAATGGTGCCGTCTGTGCCACCACTCCATCCCTTGAGAGGGTTTGTAAAAAATACTGTATGGAGGTTACAAACTGTCGTTGTTTGATCTTCCCTCACGAAGTTATCCTGCCTGCGCCAAGTTTGACTGCCATCTGTGGTCACAAAGATCCGGTCGTAATCTCCAACGATCCACCCGCGGTGCTTATCTACAAAGTGGATGCCACCGAGTCCGAATCCACCCACTGCTTCTTGATGGTGCCATGTTTTTCCACCATTTTGTGTATATAGCAGCCCATTCTGTCCGGCGATCCATCCCGTTTTTGAATTAGTGAAAAAGACATCCATAAGCAGCGCATGGGCTTGACGTTTTTGAAGCGTCCAGTGTCGTCCACCATCGTCAGTAATAGCGATTAATCCCTTGTCCCCAACTGCCCAACCGTTACGAAGGTTTGTGAAATAAACCGATTTGAAATCCTCATGCGTGTTCACCCTCTGTCTTTCCCAATTTACACCGCCGTCAGCCGTGTGGAGAATCCACCCCTGATGGCCGACAACCCATCCATGTTTGGCATCCGCAAAGTACACGTCCGTGAAATGGGTTTGCCAATCTGCTATGCGGGTAATCTCCTTTTTAACA
>JAPPDN010000982.1 GCA_028824575.1 Candidatus Poribacteria bacterium
TCCAAAATGTCTGCCCATTTAACGAAACTCAAGAAACTTGAGAAGTATAGACATTGGAATATCCCTTACTCGTGGGCGTTGCAAAATGTGCTGAAGCGTTTGGCACAAAGTTTCAAAGAGATGCGGACACTCGGTAGAGGACACCCACAATTCAAGTCCTGTAAGAAACACAAAGGCATGACGTTTCGTGGCAACCAAATCAAGTTAGAGTATTTACTTCCAAAGCAGAAACACGAGCGAAGTTGTGCGACATATCAAATCCGTCTCAATGGACGTTGGTATCGTTTCTCTTTGCATAGAAGCATAGAAAGCAAAATCAGACAAGTTCAAGTTACGCGAGACGCACTCGGAGATGTGTATATCACCCTCACAGAAGAATGTAGTGAAGTCAAACCCGAACCCAAGACGGGTAAAGCCGAAGGGTTCGATATGGGTATCAAAGACTTCCTGACTGGCAGTGACGGACACCGATATACTTCGCCGATGTTCTATAAACAGAATGCGAATGATTTAGCGAAGGCACAAAAAGCGTATTCCCGCAAGGTTAGAGGTTCTAAGAATCAAGAACGCTGTCGCAAGCGAGTGTTCCGCATTCATAAGAAAACTGCGAACCAGCGAACAGACCACCATTGGAAACTTGCGATAGAGTTGTGTCAGAAGTTTGATATAATGTTCTTTGAAGATCTGAACCTTCGCGGTATGAAAGCCCTATTTGGCAAACAGGTCTCTGATCTTGCTTTCGGTGAGTTCTTACAGAAACTCCACCACCAATCGAAGAAACGGGTAAAAACCGTTCTGAAGATTGGACGGTGGACACCGACCAGTAGATGCTGTTCTGTTTGCGGTTACAAAAATGAAAACCTGACGTTAGCAGTCCGTGAATGGGACTGTCGAAGTTGTGGAACGTCCCTTGACAGAGACTATAACGCTGCTCTAAACATTCTCAAGGAAGGGGTAGCTTCCTTTGGGTTAGGAGAAGTAAGACCTATTGTTTTGCTTGGCAAAATCGTAGGCTGCTCCGTTGAAGCGTCCAGTCGGCTTCTGAAATCCACAAATGCTTTCGCATAACTTTGCGGAAGCCCCGCCCTTTAGGGCGGGGTCTATCACGCGTCAGGAGCGTTCACAAAACGCGCCTCTGGAAGATTTTTCGGTGGAAATACTAAGGCATCTAAAATGCCCGGATCACCTTAGCAACTAAACGCTGTTTGAATTCTTGGGCGTTTGGATCGCCGAGGATGATAAAGAAATCAGTACCAGCATATCCAGAACGGCGCAATGCGAAGTAGATATTGATGCCTTCTACTTGCCAGATTAAACGACTGCCGAGACTTAGTGCCGGACTGAAATCGTAAGTAAGCGTTAAGATCTGTTGATATCGCCGCTCGAAATGCCACTGGATTTGGGAAGTCAAGCCAGCAGTGAAACCGTAAGCACGCAGATTTAGATTTCCACTAATGCGATAAATTGGTTCACCTGCTTGTTCACCCCAATCATAGTCAACACTGACATTGTTAAAGCGATCCGAGGCACGGATTCCTAAACTGACACCAAACAGAGAATCCGTGAATTCCGCAAATCTACCGCCGGACCAGGAAGCAGAAACTGCATAATCACTGTGTGTCAAGAGTTGTGTAAACAGTCTGAGATTACGGCGGAAAACGTCACCTTCATAGGTGTTAGAAGCCTCAGAATGGGCAAAGAGGGTAATACTACGAACAATCCCCTCGCGCCACTCGTTTTTGATACCACCACCTAAGGTGAAACCACGATATCCTGTAAAAGGATGATAACCGAGATGATTGACGAAATCCGGATCCCTAAAAAATGCATAGGAGTATGATTGAACGAGGGGACCGGCGTACCGTAAACCGACAGTCCCTTCCCTACCATCCGATTCGTCCGCCCAGGTTTGGGTAAGATCGCTGAAAATTGTCAACCTACCACGTCTGGCATTACCCGATATATGACCAACATTGTTCAACGGATTATCCCGTTTGTGATGTGACAAGAATGCAGCACTGATTTTAGATGTCGCTGTCAGGGATTGGGAGGCACTCAGGATAAAGTTCTGGTTGTTTTTATGGTAGGTCCCTAAGGTGCCGACTGAGGTATTTTTCCCCAGCTTCCCAAAGAGTTTAAGCCCACCGTCCATATCCTCTATCCGCCGTGAGTGGAAAAGCTGCCCAATGTTATAGACGTTGCCGCCCTCGGAAAAGAAAGGGCGGCGATCTGGTACATAACGTTCGCCGTAAGAGAAATCAATACCTTCCACAGCCTGTTCAATATTATCAAAGTCGGGATTGGCTGTCCCGATGAGCCGTAGTTGCGGCGTAACCTCATAGCGGATATCGGCTCCTGCGCGGGCAGTATATTCTCTCTCGTCGGTTTCCGTTTCACTGATACCACCAATGAGATACGGCAGAAATTTCAACTCACGTTGTCGCGGCGGTGGCAGGACATCAACCCAGTGTCCATCGTTCTCATTAAATTCGTTGACTCCCAAGTTGGACCACCATGTACGTGCCCCGGTTCGTTGTTGACCTCTATCAATGTTAATGCCCATTCGAATCGGTTCTTTTGTATCGGGATAATCCAGCATCTGCCACGGGATTTCCATCTCTACGATCCAACCGTCATCTACAACTTGTGCAGCAGCCTTCCATAATCCGATCCATTCGCTTTTTTCGGCGCGTCCGGTGGCGAGATGTGCGTACTTCGTGCCGAGTGCGTTCGCCATAAAGAAGTTTCTATCGGAAAATTGGTGTGTGTGGAACGGATCAA
>JAPPDN010000069.1 GCA_028824575.1 Candidatus Poribacteria bacterium
AGAAGACCTTGAACCGGATAACTATGATTTCTACGAACTTGTAGACAACACAACGTTGGAAGCCCGGGAACGCCCAGAATTTGAACAATCCGTTATCTCTCAACTGGAAGAAGCCGGATGCCCCGTTGTGGATGGTGAGGAACTCACCGAAGAGAGTTGGGCGGATTTCAGTGAAATCTATCCGGGTTTGCAAGCAGAACTATTTTGGCAAGTTAAAGAAGTCTTTGATCCGGAATGTCCCTTGACTACGGGGCAGAATCTTTCCGATGCCGAGTATCTGCAGGTATGTAACGATTATCCGGCACGTCTTGTAGAAGCCGGTCAGCGACTCACTGCAGAAGAGCAGGACGCCCTCAGTAGAACTGCCAGAGACCTAAAAACTGAAAGCGTTTGGCACATTACCGCTGTTTTCGATCCGAAGTGTACACTATCGGTTGGCGAATCTGTTTCTGATGCCGACTACCAGAAAGCGCGTAAGGCATGTAGTTTGTCGTTCTCGGACATCAACGTGACTGATACCGAGGCGAAAGAGCACATTCAGCGCATTGAGGAGATGGCGCAGGGCAGGATAACCGCTTACACGGATGAAAAAGAGCAGGCACTCCAGCAATTGGAAATGGGCGATGAACTCAAGCCCGGTGTTATCAAGCGGGTCAAAGTCTATGTCGCGAGCAAACGTCCTATTTCTATCGGTGATAAGATGGCGGGTCGCTACGGTAACAAAGGCGTTGTTGCGAAAATTTTGCCAGCTGAGGATATGCCCTATCTGCCAGATGGTACGCCCGTTGAATTGGTGTTGAATCCTTTGGGGGTGCCCTCTCGAATGAACGTCGGCCAAATTTTGGAAATTCATCTCGGATGGGCGTGCCATGAACTCGGTATCCGCGTCGAATCTCCGGTATTTGATGGTGCGACCGAGAAAGAAGTTTTTGAAATGCTCGGTAAAACCGATCTTCCAGAGCGCAGCAAACGCACGGGTAAGAGCATTCTTTTTGATGGTAGGACGGGGGAACCGTTCGCACAAGAAGTGACTGTAGGATACGTCTATTTTCTCAAATTGAACCATCTCGTTGCGGATAAGATGCACGCTCGCTCCACTGGGCCTTACTCTCTCGTTACACAACAACCGCTCGGTGGTAAGGCACAACACGGCGGTCAACGACTCGGTGAGATGGAAGTCTGGGCATTGGAAGCTTACGGTGCTGCGCATACGCTTCAAGAAATGCTCACACTTAAATCGGATGATGTTCTCGGCAGAAGAGAGATTTATGAATCGGTTGTGAAAGGGCTAAACCCCGACCCACCCGGAACTCCCGAATCGTTCAAGGTATTAGTCCGTGAACTCCAGACCCTCGGACTCCACGTATCCCTTGACCAAGATGAGGAATAGTCGTCAGTACTTAGTACGCTACGCTTTCAGTTTTGACCAACAACTCGCGCCTTAGCAAAATTATCTGTAGTGTTTTTGCTTGGGTGTTTCTTCTAAGTTGTTGGTCAAAGTTAAAGAGGTTTATGATTAACCACAGCACCTCTTAACTGAGTACTGAAAACTGAAAACTGAAAACTACTGACAACTGATAACTGATAACCACTATAAGGAGAACTGATGAACACGGCATTTGACAGCATCTCCATAAAAATAGCCTCGCCTGATCAGATAAAGGATTCGGCGAAACAAACGAGTTGTAAACGCCGAACGCCTGCTGAGGCTACAGATGGTCCTTTTATCTGCCCGGAAAAAGGCACATGTAGCTGCGGTGAGGTCAAGAAGGCGGAGACTATTAACTATCGTTCCTTCCGTCCAGAACCTGAAGGACTTTTCTGTGAGGCTATTTTCGGACCACAAAAGGATTGGGAATGTAACTGCGGGAAGTATAAACGTATTAAGCACAAAGGGATGATATGTGACCGCTGCGGCGTTGAGATTACACAACAGCGCGTCCGTCGAGACCGACTCGGATATATCCAACTCGCTGCACCCGTATCCCATATATGGTACTTCAAGGGACTCCCATCGCGGATCGGCGTTTTCTGTGGTCTTTCTTCACGTGATGTTGAACGCGTACTCTATTTTGAAGGCTTTATTGTCGTTGAGGTAACCGACCCAGATTGCCCACTTGAAGTCGGACAGGTGTTAACTGAAGTCGAATACGTAGAACATAGCAATAAGCATTGGGGCGGCTTTCGCGCTGGCACCGGTGCAGAAGTTATCCGTGAAATCCTTAGCAACATTGACCTTGAAGAGAAGATAGAAGCACTTACCCAAGAGTTGGCGGAAACGACGAGCAATCAGAAAAAACTTAAGGTTGCCAAGCAGCTGAAGCAGATGGCAGACTTCGCAGAAGCTGAACAGCGACCCGAATGGATGATCCTGGATGTCATTCCAGTGATTCCACCGGATTTACGACCCCTTGTTCCGCTTGAAGGCGGACGCTTCGCCACCAGTGATCTCAACGACCTATATCGCCGTGTTATCAATCGCAACAACCGACTCCGTAAACTGATACAACTCCGTTCCCCAGAAGTGATCCTTCGCAATGAAAAACGGATGTTACAAGAAGCCGTTGATGCTTTCTTCGACAATGGACGGCACGGCAGACGTGTCACCGGTCCTGGAAACCGTCCCCTCAAATCCCTCGCTGAGGTACTCAAAGGTAAAATTGGACGGTTCCGTCAGAACCTACTCGGTAAACGGGTTGACTACTCTGGACGGAGTGTTATCGTCGTTGGGCCTGAATTGGGGCTACACCAGTGTGGTATCCCTAAACGGATGGCGG
>JAPPDN010000313.1 GCA_028824575.1 Candidatus Poribacteria bacterium
CTGAATAAAATCAGTAGGGTACCTCGTGACCCTCTAAACGAATCAGTGGGGTACCTCGTGACCCTCTGATTGAAAACAGACATGCGACCAACTGCCCGCATGCCATTATTCTAAGGGGCTATTTTCATCCATTCTGTCGCACCCTGGGGTTCTATGCCAGATGGTGTTGTAGAGGTAACCCCTGTAGTTGTCCATTATTGACTGCTTGTGCAGAGCACGCAGACAGGCGTCCTCTCCCCCGCCTGTTTTCTGCTCTCTGCTTTCTGTAGCATAAAACAGAAGGGCGTTTTCGCCCGTTCACCCATTTCCAAAAGGGAGAAACCGATGAGCAACTCCACACTCGAACACAACATGGATCAGGTCTTTACGCATTGGCCGATCTCAGAAGAACCAAAACAAGATTTCGAACTCTATCAGCCCAGCAAACAAGAATCTGAAGGGTCCAAACAGATGCTGACAGGGGGTAAGTCAGCATCTGAACGAACTTTCAAAAATCGCCCAGGCGATTCCGAGAACGCGACATTCACGCCCATAGACCGGATCCCACATTCGCACTTTTACTATTATTTTAACGCGCTCGGTGATCGCGTGATGTCCCAACTCACCCTGCCATGCCAAGCAATTTTCTTTGCTCTCTTCAGGAGGGCCCACGGATTCAATCGCAACTGGTGCCAGATGTCATTGCCCCAGCTTGAACGAAAAACCGGTGCCTCGCGCAATACGATCCGAAAGCATATCAAAACCCTGATCGAGGAAGGCTGGGTTTGCATCCTCTCAGACGGCTACCATGAGGCCACAACTTATGGCCTCCGGCTTCCGGTCGATATAAAAGAAAAATTGGCCGAGAAAGGGGGCGGGCCACCCCCAGAACCAACGCAACCGCCCGATTCAAACACCAGCATAGCGGAGGCAGATGGGTCTCCAGAAGCAGGGGATCAAAATCTGATCGTTGGAGGGGCAAAATCTGACCGTCAAAAATTGCCCCCATGTACTAGCAGTACATGTGACAAGCAATCTATTGGTGAAATACCTGATTCTCACCTTAAGAAATGTACTTCTGTACGCACTGATTCAACACCAGAGCCAATGGGTGAAAACCGGGTTATTGACAATCAAAATGATAAAAAGTATCGTGAAACTCTGCCTTTAACAAAGATCAATCAGGAAGAATCGTATCTGAAAAGTCTGCCAGGTAAAAAAGTGGGGGAGATCTACCGCGCTCAGGACGCCTGGAACGAGATCCTCGGCGCAGATACCCGACCGGCCGCGGCAAAGCTCAATCAAATGCTGCAATATATGCGAGGATGGTACAGGGGAGAGAACCTCGATGTGAAGTTCCGCTGGTGCTTATCGGATACGAAGAAAAAGCGGCCTCGTGATGCCGTCGCCTGGCTGATCAGCGCACTGAAGCACGGGCGATACCCGAACATTGTGATGTCGAAATCTCGATGGGAGGGAACAGGCAGTAGTTCATTGGAATCCAGCCCCTCAAGAATCCCGTCAGTAAACAACCCGGGCAAGGCCACTGGCGCACAACCGAGACTGGATAGACCAGAACAAACTCGTGAGGCCACTGCGGAGAGAGAAAAACGCCGCGCGGCGTCTCCACACAGAGATGTATGGGAAAAGGTGCTGAAAGATATAAGGGAAAAGATTCTCCCTCAGTCTTATGAGAGTTGGTTTAAGCCGCTTTTCATCGCCGAGATCACTGATACAGCTATTGTCTTTGACGCTCCGGATCAGATGGTTGCTGACTGGGTCGAAGAGAATTATACGGGTTTGCTAAAAACAACACTCAAAACCATTGGGCTACTTGATCGAGCAATCGCTATCGAACATTTGAAGACTTAGTTGGACCAGTCTGAAAGTGGGGGAGGATGTGGCAGGCCCCTCTTTATTTTAATTCTCCGTATTTGGCTTGTTTTGTTATCCCTTTTATCTTTACGTTTAGATATCTTAATGGCCAGGCTGTTGCAAGGCAATGGTCACGATAACAAGTTGCAGACACAGATTGGTGCAAGCAGGATCGCAACCCGCCCCACGCACGGCACAATCTGCTGACTGCAAAAAAAGGAGACTTGCATCATGCGCTTTTTCAACACTGCTGGCCCAATCAAGCCCGAAAGGCACTATTGCATCCCGCCGCTGGAACGTCTGAACATGGACGAGGTGCATGCCCTGGTCCGGGATACAAAATATTTTGTCCTACATGCACCTCGGCAGACGGGCAAGACTTCTGCCTTGTTGGCTTTGCGCGACTTGCTCAATGCTGAGGGCACCTACCGTTGTGTGTATGTCAATGTCGAGGCCGGGCAAGCCGCACGCGAAGATGTGGAACAGGTGACGCGTACTTTTCTGGGTAGGTTGGCCTCCCGAGCACGTTTGACGCTGGACGACGAATTTCTGGACGAGATCTGGTCCGGCATCCTCGCCGAGTTCGGTCCGTACGCTGCCTTGCAGGTGACGTTGACACGCTGGGCACAGGCTGATTCAAAGCCCCTGGTGTTGCTCGTAGATGAGATTGACGCCTTGATTGGAGACGCCCTTCTATCCGTACTGCGGCAGTTGCGAGCTGGCTATGACTTGCGTCCAGAGGGTTTTCCACAAAGTGTGATATTGTGTGGGGTGCGCGATGTGCGCGATTACCGCATCCAATCGACAGCAGAAAATGCGCTCATCGCCGGTGGCAGTGTGTTCAACATCCGCGCCGAGTCCCTGCGCCTCAGGGACTTCTCACAGGATGAGGTATTCGCTCTCATCTCACAGCACAC
>JAPPDN010000928.1 GCA_028824575.1 Candidatus Poribacteria bacterium
AATCTCTTGCTGATACGGTTCATCTGGAATCTCGTAGACCTCTACGCACAGCACAGGCATCGCGCGACCGACGACAATTGTCGTTGGGTTAAGGGGGCGGATGGTATGTCGCAATGCCTGCTCGCGGTACCCGGCTGCGTCGAGTGCGTCCGAAATCACAGCGGCGTATAACTGCTCTTCCATCATATCAAAGAGTTCTGTATCGTTGTGCCACTCAAAAGTTTCCATAGTTTATTGTTTATCTCCGCCAGCGGCTCCGTGCCCGATACTCAGTTTTTCTGGAGTTTTGGATTTCCGCTGTGGCGCTCCTTATCGCGTCGGGTCTTTTTCTCCAAGTTTTTTTTGAATGCATCTTCAAGTTCAACCCCTGTCTGATTCGCAAGACAGATAAGCACAAACAGGATATCCGCTATCTCCTCACCAATATCAAGGTCTTCCTCGTTTTCCTTGAAACTCTGCTCGCCATATTGACGCGCCATAATCCGTGCTAATTCTCCGACTTCTTCCATGAGAATGGCAGTATTGGTTAATTCTGAGAAATACCGGATTCCAAGGGTATGGATCCAGTCATCTACAATGTTTTGGCAATTTTCGAGTGTGTAGTCCATATCTATCAGTTCAATCTCCGCTCTGGTGACGTGTATTTAAGACTTACGCGACCTTTAAACATTTAAGTGCGACAGCACCTGCAGCACAGAATTTGCCTGAATCCTAAACTATTCATATTGTAGCATCTTCCGCGATGAAAGTAAACTTTTTTCTCTCAGTGCCCGTTCAAATAGATAATTAAAATGGAAATCCCTTGATTTTTCTCGAATCTTGATATATACTTTTAAATGCCAATTTCATTTAGGAGGAAAGACTCACACCACTCAGTGATTGCGCTGGATGGGTTAAGGAGAAATCGTATGGGACTTACGAATGAAGAACAACAGTTTTATGAGGCAAATGGCTATCTCTTGAAAAAAGGGCTTGTCTCTTCAGAAGATATTGTGAAAATTCAGGAAGAAATCCAAGATATACACAATCGTATGGCGGAACAACCGACCGACGGTATCGGAATCTCTTGGGAAGTCTACGATTCGGACGACCACCCACCGCGTATCAAGCAGTTAATGCATAGCGAGTTGGTGAGTCCAACCCTCAATCGCCTGCTTCGATGCGATGATGTATTAGATATATTGGAAGTAATGATGGGTGAAAACATTTCACTGTATCACAGTAAATTGCTCCCGAAAGCGGGCGGAGATGGTACGGCTATCCCGTGGCATCAGGATTACGCCTACTGGAAAAATGATAACAACAAACCTGTTATGATTAATTGTCAGTTGGCTATCAACGAGGCGAACCTTGAGAACGGATGTATTCAGTTTGTTCCCGGAAGCCATAATTGGGGCTTGCAAGAACATGAACGGAAACAGCAGACCTTTGGTGTTTTTCTCCCCGGCCACTATCAAGAACGGGAAGACGCTGTAGCAGTCGAAATGGAACCAGGGGATGGTGTATTTTTTAACGCGCTGATTATCCACGGTTCCGCGCCGAACAATTCGCAGAATGATCGGTTGATGAACACCTTCGCTTACAACGTGACAGGAAATGGTGCAACCCAATCTCGCGAAGTTCTACGTGGAGTCCCTCTTGAGGCATGAAAAGTGTGAAGGTACGATTGTCTAACTGAGGATATTTCCTGAAGAACTCCTACCAAAAGATATAAGGTATTTTCTGAGAACAGGCTTACGTTGCAAAGGAAATATCATGAAAACTCGAAAAATGACCGATACTTGGAAGATCCTTTGGTTTCTACTGATATGTATTGGGTTAGGCTGTGGCGATGACGTATCGCGCGACACAAATCTCGCGCCACGTATCTTAACCTTTGAAGCAGAATCAAACATAGTTGCCCCGGGGGAAGAAGTCATAATCCGTTTAGCCGCTGGGGACCTTGAGAATGATATTTTATCATATACTTGGTCAGTTACGGGTGGTGAACTCACGGAGAACGCCTCTGGTGCAGTCTGGCGGGCACCTGAAACCGAACGGAAGTATCAGATTGAAGTTACAGTCAGCGATGGGGAAAACGCTACAACAAGCACGCTGGATATCCAAGTGTGGCAAACTCGACCCGGCAATTATTATCCATTGGCTGTCGGGAACACGTGGCACTACCGCGACAAAGACGGGAGTAAAATTACTTTTGAAATTATAGATACCATTCAGATTCAACAGGCAGGTGGAAAAACCATCGAGAGTTTTGTGCTTCAAAAATCCAGTATGGATGAGGGTTTGGAGAACATTGTAAACTACTCTTACTTGGGACCGCATCTTGATGAAAAAGGTGAAGTATCCGGTATTGTGCAGCACGCGCAGAATACCACATCTGGGACAGGGGACACGATCCTGTTTGAGCCATTTCTCCCGCTATACCAATTTCCGCTGATTCCGGGTGAGAAATGGGATACCAATTTTCAGGCAAAATTAGTGCCGGAACTTTTCCCAATTGGCGGTGGACTTGACGAATTTGAAGTGATCTCGGAAGAGACAGTGTCCGTGCCAGCCGGAACTTTTGAACATGTCTTTCAGGTTCAAGAATCATTTCGGTGGGGTTTCGATATTGGAAACCAAGATTTCCCACTTGATGTTACCGTCGTAAAAAAATGGATTGCGCCAGATGTCGGTATCATCAAATTTACACAATCGCAAACTCGAGGTGATTTGACAGTCAATACCGTTTTTGAACTTGAATCCTTTGAGTTGATGCACGATTATGG
>JAPPDN010000809.1 GCA_028824575.1 Candidatus Poribacteria bacterium
CATACCCCTCGAACTTGAGGTACTTATCACCACTGAGATCATAAACGAAGGTGCCAATAGCGTGTGCACCAATCCCACGTTCAAAGTAGATACCGCCGATGACGATATGGTTGCGGGTTGCTGCACCTTCGCCGATCGTGGCGTTGTCGAAATTTAAGGGACCGCCCCAACCTGTCCATTCTCCTTCCGGGTTCTTCGGAGTAAGTCCACACGCATTCGGTTTCGGTTGGCTGCCTCCGATTAAGGCGAGATACGTAACGCCTTTTCGATCGTCTTCTTCTATGACTTCGTCATAGTCGTTCTGAACGGCATCGCCTTCTTTACCGACCTCTTTAATAGGTTTCGCGCCATCGCCATCAAGGTTTTCGCAGTCGTCTTTGGCTGCGTAAACGCTAAAAGCCAATCCAACGATAAGCATGGCAATTAGCACAGAAATATTCGCAAATTTCAATTTTATTGACCTCCGTCTGTTATATAGTTTTGAGAAAACTTTCAGGCAGATTTTCGACAGTTTGCTTTTGTCTAAGTTACACCGCTTTAACATGAAGCGTGCCTTCATCCGCACGGTTATATTCATAACGCTCATCAGAGGCGAACACGATATCCAATTCGCGCTGAGCACTTCTCCGAGAATCCGATGCGTGCACAACATTATGCGTTATATCAACAGAGAAATCGCCTCGGATGCTCCCCGGCTTAGATTTCTTTGGGTCGGTCTCTCCGTTAAGGATACGTACCAACTCTATAGCGTTTCGCCCTTCAATAGCCAAGGCAATAATAGGTGCCGATGTCATGAATTCGATGAGTACATCGTAAAATGATTTTCCGTGATGGACAGCGTAGAGTGCTTCTGCTGCGACGCGCGGAAGCTGCAGCAGTTTCATTCCAGCAATCTTGAGTCCTCTGCGTTCGTAGCGGGCAATAATTTCACCGACCAATCCACGTTGGACGCCATCCGGTTTGATTAAAACCAGTGTCTGCTCTATTTCCATGGTCCCTCCATATCAACTTCGCACGCGCCTCCAGAGCACGCTTAGCGATATAAGCATTCAAGGCTTGACATCAAGCCTTTTTAAGTATACCATATTTTCAGGGCATTTGCCAATTTTATTTTCCTAAAACCATGACCATTTAGTTTTCTATTTTTATTTTGATTTTGGGTAACCAAACCCGGTAGATGCGGTTTCCTAACCGCACCGGATACCTAAAAAAGACCTGAAACCCGAGGATTTCTTAAAACTAAATAACTCTACCTAAAACCGATCTAATGGAGATACCTATGTACGATAAACTTGGGGACGTAGTACTAAAGACAGAAGAGCGGATGGAAGTTGGTGTGATTACCGCACCAGATACACGTCATGCCGAAGAGGTGAAGCAGTTCCTTGGGCACAAGGGAGGAAACTGGGAGTGGCATATTGAGCGATGCGTCACCGAAGTGCTTGATGCCTTGGAGACCCGTTTCTATGTCGGTAAAATTGACGGGCGCGTGATTACCAATATCATGACGGTCGAGCATGAAGGGATCGGCATTTTAGGGCATGTTTTCACGCTCCCCAACCAACGCAGAAAAGGTGCATGTAAAGGCGTGATGGCGTATCAGATGGAGGATTTTCGACAGCGTACGGGGCGCGCACTCTATCTCGGCACTGGGTACAATAGTCATCCCTATTATATCTACCACAGTTTTGGATTTGAGAGTGTCTATCCTGAATCCGGTTTCATGAAGTATTACGTCAACGAGGACTTTGAAGAACGCTACTTCGCGCCTGCACCTGTGCAGCCGAAACCTGTTGAATGGCATGACTGGCCGAAAATCACAGCGTTGTCAGGTATTGTCGGGTGGGACACGCTGCGGAGTCTCAAGTGGGGTGTTTACGGTCCCACGAATCTCGAAGGTCCCTTTCTGGGCTTCAAACACGCCTTGGAAACAGAGGAAGTCTACGAAGATACGAAACTGCTAATTTCATCGGACGGTGCGATCGTCGGTTGGGCAACAGTAAGCCGTGATGAACGCTGGCGACCCGCGACTGCCGTGCTCGATCTCTTCTTCCATCCAAATTTTGCCGACGATGTGCCTACCTTGCTTTCAGCCGTGGAGTTCCCTGATATGAAAGTTCAGTGTTATGTTGACAGCGGTGCTAAGAAGAAGGCATCGGTTTTAGAAGCATCAGGATTCACCTGTGAAGGACAACTCAAAAATCAGTTTGAATACGGCGGACAGCCTTACGACGTTTTAGTCTTTGCAAGGGCGTAGCTGTCTGAATCGCGGATTTTCACGGATTACACGGATGACGCGGATTGATTTTGCTTGTTTTTATGTGCTGCCTTCAGCAATTTGTTCTATCAATTTGCTCGGGTGGATTGACAGATACTCTCTGACCTCCAGATTCATCTGATCGATTTCGGCAAGAAATCCATCCGCAGATAACTCATAATTTCTTAGGTTGGTTTCAAACGCTTTGAGTTTTTCAACTATTTTTTGAAAGTGCTCAATGCGTTCCAGTGTTGCCTCAAGTTCTTGATTGTTCCGAATCATTGTGGATTCCCTCAGCATGGCTGAGACCTATTCTAATACAGTTTCAAGTTCCTCTACTGCATCTATAGCATCCTCAAGTTCGTTTCTATAGATGTTCGCGACAGACGCATGACTGAGTTCGTTTAGGGTAAATTTCCGAGCCGATTCAATTTTATTTTTGAGTGTCTGATTTACAACATTCTGTCTATTCTTTTGCCATCGAGTTATTGGTATCCAAAAGTCCAGAC
>JAPPDN010000886.1 GCA_028824575.1 Candidatus Poribacteria bacterium
GGCTTACATTGCGGTTGAATGAGAAAGGTGTCCAACAGAGCGAACAGATACCTTCGGATACCCTCGCAACGGTTGACAAATCACAATTGAAAGCCCAAATTGATAGCGAGCGTGAACGGCTCGGCAAACTTAAACAGGAGGAAGCCGTCCGTTTAGATAGACTCGGTGCCCTCCAACGCGTAAACAGAGACGCTGCGAAAGTTGAAAAGACACTCCTGAGCTTAGAACTCGCCTGCACCGGGATTGACAAGACCATTGAGGCACTCCAACGGCAAATCCTCAAGCCTGCTGAAGACGAGCTACATCACTGGCTCGACAAGATGCAACTCTTTTCGGGGTCTCGCGGGAGCGGGGGACAAACGCGCGTTGACTTGCAGCGCGAGCACCTCCTTCCTTCGCTCAATATAGATGGCATAGATCGGAGTTTGATGTTGCTCAGTGGTAGTGAGAAGATGTTCTTATATCTCTGCTTCAAAGTCGCCCTCGCCAAGGTTTTGGGCAACCCCGGCTTCTTCGTATTTGATGATCCTACCCTTCATTTAGATGGCGAACGGAAGACATTGATGGTAGATTTCATTCGTCAGCTCGCCGAAGAACACCAAGTCGTTGTAACGAGTTATGATGAAGATGTGCGCATCGGTCTTGAAGGCGCGCATCTCATTGAAATGAGCAGAGAAGCATAGCGGTTTCCTGAATCGATTTGACTTGCGTTAAGTTGTCATGGTATCCTTTAAAATAAAAGGAGGAATCGGCAATGGAACATCCAAGCTGGACAAAAGCCGACTCACGTAAATGCAAGCAGATTTGGGCAGAATACCAGAAACAGCACGATATTACCGAACGGATTGGACAGACAGCTGGTATTGATCCGAAGAGCGGTAGGATTTGGTTCGGCGACTCCATTTCAGAGATTGTTGAACACCGGCGGACTGAGGGGTTGACTTCTCCACTCTTCTTTGAACGAGTTGGCTTTAAAACCTATTTTCGGAAGGGTGGCCATCAATGATCTATGGGACCGTGTTTAATGTAGGCGTACCGACAATTATTCTCCCAATCGCCTGGCAAGAGTGGTCAGCAACTATTGACACAGGTTTCAATGGCGATCTGGAATTGCCTGAAGTCTTAAATAATGTTTTGGATCCCCAATATGTAGGAAGAGTGACTTCTTCATTAGCTGCTGGACAAACAATTGAAGAAGATGTTTATTTGGTAGATTTCCCGTTTGATAGTCAGATTATTCAGGCAAGAGCCACTTTTGTGCTGGGCGATGATATTCTTATAGGGACTCGTCTGCTACAAGAATATCGCCTGCAAATCGACTTTGTCAGACGAACTGTTGTGTTGGAAAAGGCAACGGGACTTACGCGAATTTAGCACACTTAATGCCATATTACCCTCACCGATGAGGAAAACAATGAAAACGTTTGGAACCGAAGGCCCCGTGTCTCCAGAGAAAAACTACATTGTCAGCCGTACCGCTGAACTTTCCGACTTTATTGATCGGATCAAACAGGGAAAATACCTTGTTATCTTCGCGCCGCGTCAAACCGGCAAAACTACCTTTTTTCAAGCTGCCCTAAGTACCCTCGCAGCTGAAGAGCCAATCTACTTCCCTATACCCCTAAATTTTGAGATCTATGAGGGTTGTTCGCTTTCTGATTTTTACGAAAACCTCACTGAAGATATACGCGAGGCAGTAAAGGATGTTTTTCAGATGCGTAGGGAAGCACCTCCTACAACACTGACGCAATTTTTGGAGAACACACAGATAACCAACCATCTTTCGATGAGAAGATTCTTTAGACAATTTGGGGATCTGCTTGAAAACAAGCGCATTGTGTTCATCATTGACGAGTTTGATGGTATCCCCCAAGAGGCTGTAAAAGGATTTCTGCATTCGCTACGCCACATCTACCTCTTGAAAGTGCTTCTTCGATGTCCCTATAGCCTCGGTATCGTTGGAATCAAGAGTATCGCCCAACTTGATTATGACCGCTCGGTTTCTCCCTTTAATATTCATGACGAGTTTGCCTTGTCCAATTTCACGCTTGAACAGGTGCGTGAACTGCTTGGGCAATACACAGACGAAGTTGGGCAAGCCTTTGCACCCGAAGTTGTCGAAAGTCTTCACAAACAGACCGGTGGACAACCCTTTCTCGTCAACCGATTTGCCCAAATTCTCACAACAGAACTGGAAATTCCAAAGACCGAACCGATCACAATGGATCATTTCTCAAACGCTCACACGCGGCTCCTTCGTGAACAAAATCGCAATATTCAGCACCTCCTGACCAATATCCGCAGAGACCCACGTTTTGAGAGAATTCTCATGGAGATTGCCTCTTACGATAAAGGCGTGGCTTTCAACTTGGACAATGAAGTCATCAGCGAACTCGTTACTTATGGGGTTATTGCTGAAGATACCGGGGGAATGTGTAGGATTGTTAATCCAATCTATCAGTTCCGTATCATGCGGGCATTCAAGCAGCCTATTAACGGCTTGGAGCGGGAATACCTCCCGGAAGACACCCGCGCCGGTTTTCGCGATTACCTTACACCCGATGGACACATTCACATGCAAGCCCTCTTAGACAACTTCAAGGATTTCATCGCCCGGGCAGGTTTCAGAATACTGCAAATCCCTGACACGCCCCACGAGTATGTCGGACAGTATCTTCTCTTCGCCTATCTTGACCAGTTTGTTCGCCTCGTCGGGGGTAACATGTACCTTGAAGGCCAAACCGGGCGCGGTAGGATAGATA
>JAPPDN010000202.1 GCA_028824575.1 Candidatus Poribacteria bacterium
GCGTTTAGTCTTTATTTGCGTACCTTATAGCATTGCCTACGACTACACCAAAAAAAACAAAAAATGCTATAAGCACACCAGCGACGAGTATTTCTCTCCAATCCATTATAATCCCTCCAATTTATTAATCTTTCGATAGGTGACGCTATTAATCTAAATAATTACAAACATAAGCAGAAGAGCTCCGAGCGCTGCTATGAGTAAAAGAAAAGGGTCCTCTTTTTTGAAATTTTCAACCAGCCAAGCAATTAAAGAAATATCCGTGGCAATTGAAATAGCAAATATTACCTTTAACCAACCGATTTCCTCCTTGATCTTATCAATATATGCCATGTCTATTTGCGCCTCACAGTTTTTGATTAATCCACGCCACAACTTTTTCGACCATAACAGGGGTGCCGTCGTCAGAAAAGACGTGGTCTACACCGGGCAGCTCGAGGAGTTCTGTCGGTTCGTTTGCGAACTGAAGGATGTCGTGGCTATCTTCAGGTGGAACGATATCGTCTTCTGTACCGTGAACCAATAACCACGGCACGGCAAATTTACTTGCTTGTTTCGCGACACTGTCAATCGTTGCCATGTCGTCCATATAGGCTTGTGAGAGTGGGCAATCGGGTTCGTCCCACATGAAGCCTTCGTCGGGTGTAGCATCGCTGAATTCACGCTCCGCAAATGCTTTTGTATGCACCATCCCTGCGAGTGAGACGAGTACTTGGATACGTTCATCGGTGGCGGCACGCAGCACACCGACTGCACCACCCATACTATGTCCGACATAGCAGACTTTATAATCGCTGAAGGCGTCAATGATATTACCGAGGTCGGCGACCTCTTTGGTGATGGTGGAATCTGTAAACGCGCCCTCCGATTCACCATTGCCGGAGAAGGAGAAGCGCAAGGCAGAGATGCCAGCAGCGGCAAGTCCTTCTGCTAAAGCGACAAGTGCAGGTCTGTCTTTGTTGCCAGTGACTCCATGTCCGATCACTACAATTCTGTTGCCCTCGCCTTGATGAAAAGTGTAATCGAGGCGTTCACCGTGCTCGTTTCTAATTATTTTAATTTTCCTTGCGGTTCGATCAGGCAGATTGTGTCAATAACATGCCTTTTCGTAAATCCGCCCTCCATTTTATTACGGATTACGCGTTGGTTCCCCCGCCAGCAAAGGGAGTTGCGTAAGTTCTAATTGACATACATTTCCTACTTATGCGTTCGCAACTCATCAATGTCCATCTTTTGACTATACCCTGCTTTAATATCAGCACGGACTTTGTGTGCGAGTTGGGCGAGTTTATCTTGTGATTCGGCAAAAGCCTTACTCCATCTCTGTTCATCTTCCAGTTCTTCAAGGATCACAGCAGCAATGGCATCCTGTTCTTCAGGGGACAGTTTATAAATTTCGCTAAGAGCTTTTTCAAGAAGCGGTGTTATTAATGTTTTAGACGTAGAAAACTTTGACTTTAGTCAAAGTTGGAAATGCCTTCTCCTCTTTTTCACAAGATTGTTGATAGGTAGGCGTACCTCTACTGTGCACCTACCTATATTCGGATGTGTGCGGCACGAATGCCTCGCAAATATCCTTGTGTAGCGAACTACGCACCGTGTCCGTTGCTCTTCAAAGCATCAACAACCTTTTCAGGTTTGATCGGTAACTCGGTAATCCGTATGCCGATAGCATCTTTGACAGCGTTCGCCATCGTCGCTAACGTAGGCGTGATAGGCGGTTCACCGACACCTTTGGCACCATAGGGACCGTTTGGGGCTGGTACTTCAACAATGACAGACTCTACTGTTGGGAGATCTGCAGAGGTTGGGACGCGGTAATCGACGAAACCGGGATTGATGTTCCCTTCGTCGCCGTACTGCATCTCTTCCATCATTGCCCATGCGTAGCCTTGCACTGTGCCGCCTTCAATCTGCCCCTCAACCGCCATCGGGTTGATAGCGAAGCCGACATCTTGCGAAGCAACAAGTTTGAGAACTCTGGTTCTACCTGTACCGGGATCAACTTCAACTTTAGCAATCTGTGCTGCGAGTGCCGGTGTGCTGGCTTGCCGTGCGAAGGAACCTTTTCCGACGATCGGACCACCAGTCGTGGAGAGGCTATACGCCGCAAGTTCACCCAACGAGATAGACTTCGGTGGTTCTGCGCTGATAACATGGACGGCTCCATCTTTGAGCTCAAGATTCTCCACATTGGTATTCAACCGTTCTGAAGCGAGTTCGAGAATCCGTCGGTGTGCGTCCTCAGCCGCCAATTTTGCGGTGTTGCCCATTGTGAACGTTACAACGCTTCCACCTGAACCTGTGGAATACGGTGCGGAATCTGTATCGCCGCGTCGTATTGTGACACTTTCATAAGGCACAGTCAGGATTTCGGCGATAATCTGTGAAATCGCCGTATCCGTCCCAGTGATGTCCATAGACCCGTGGAAGATACGGGCGCTTCCGTCCTCGTGAACGGAGACATAGACCCCCCCCGGGCCACAACCGTTTGTCCAATCGCCGACAGCAACACCCCATCCTTGGTTTTCATCGGCTTCGCGATCCCACCATCCAGCAGCATCAGCGACAGCCTCCAAGGTCTCTTTATAACCGACTTTAGGTTCACTGCCCCCTGCTGGGACTTCGTCGCCTTCTTCGCGCATGTTCATGAGCCGGAATTGCACGCGATCCATACCCATACGTTCCGCTATCTCACCAAGTTTAGATACACATGCGAAAATCGCTCGTGGTGCCCCACGGGGCAT
>JAPPDN010000239.1 GCA_028824575.1 Candidatus Poribacteria bacterium
CGTTACTCTCTGTCATTCCTGCCCCACTGCAACCACCTAAAATGCGGTTGTAGTACTATTCAATACCAAGAAACTCACCGTCGAACACATAATGCCTAAAAAGTGGGACCGACACTGGCCCATCCACCCTAATAACTCAAATCAAGAACTAAACGACAAAAGGGATCTGTCTGTAAAAATGCTCGGCAATCTAACCCTAACTACAAACAAACTAAACTCAAGCATGTCTAACGTCCCCTGGCAGGAAAAACGCACGGAACTAAATAAACATACCCGGTTGTTCTTAACCAGAAGCCTGCTAGAACAATTCAACGAATGGAACGAAGAAACAATTCTAAAACGCACAAGCGATCTAACAGAAATCATTACAGACATCTGGAAACCAGCAGATCACTTCTCCCATAACCAATGAACCCCTTTTACTCTCCCCCAACGCAACAAAAGAGCACTTCGTACTCTGATGACGGCAGGTCGCCCGTTGCCGATCAGAACACAACGTATCCGTCTGGACGCACCCTATCTCTTCAGTTTCGTGGTCTAGGGCCCGTTGACATTTGCAAAATAGGCTGAGAAAGGGAACGAATACAAGACGATTATCGTTCCTTACGGCGATTCTATAGCCAGAAGCGCTCAGATTCCCGCGAATTCAGCCCAATGGGCACGCAAGAAAAGACACTTCAAAGTCTATTTTCCACCATATTGTGTGGAATTTGCCTACCTCAAGGAAAATGTCAACGACTCCAGTCATTGGGGCCAAGCTCATTGATCTCCTTTTTCATTCCTCCGCTTACTTAGGGTTGACCAAGCATTGTGACGTTGCGGGGATTCACGATTCCGGGAAGTCCTTTATCACTACCTAGACATCCTTCATCCTTGGCGTGGTCGAATCTGATCCGATCATTCCTCCACCATTTGTGGACCCTTTTCATACAGTAAACGCAGTAGTAGTGGCCCTCTGCCACCTTTGTATTGCGAACGAGAACAACCCTTCTGTCCCGTCCAAGAATGTCGCTCCTGCCATCCCTGATTTGTCTTGCGATGACCCTTCGCTCATGGTCAGAAACATCGAGAGTGTTCAAGGCATAGATCATTTAGATTCTCCTTGTTTTGAAAACCGTTGACAATTTGGGAAGGCAATAACCGGATTAAACCTCAACAGCTGAATCGCAATCGGTGTCGGGCTGCACCTGCAGCAGCAACGCCGCCGGCAAAGACAGCGCCACCCACAGCACCATGAACACATCGCTCAGCGCTCCCGTCAGAGCAAGATTGAGCGAACTCAGAAGGCTATCCGCCGCCGTCGCTCAGAATGGAGAAAAGGTACATACCCCCGCCATCAGCGCAGTGCCCGGACAGGCGCAAGAATGCCGTTATTCTGCCGATCTTCAAGACGCTGCACTCGCGTTTCCAGTTCTACGCTCATTTCTCTCTCCTGAAATTAGATAAGGCATTAGATGCCTCTGTGATTGGTACAAGGACGGATAGCTGCGCAGGCTATCCCCGCGTGTGCGGAGGAACCAGATCCGCTGGTTCATCAAGCCACGCTTGGAAGTCTGACTTTCCAGGGCTTGAATCGTCGTCGGCTTTTTGGCAAAAAGCAGCATCTAAACTCTCATGACGACTGGTATCAACACAAAACCTGTCCTCATGATTCTGATGCCAAAACTGAACTCTCCCCGAACCGCCAGGCGCGGAACGCTTGCGTACAGGCCCATTGCAAGCAACACAAGCATAGTCCACCCGTCTTACAGCCTTGCAAACGTGAACAACTCGCCCATCCTGATCCAGAACAGCCCTGTCACCATCCCGAAAAGCGCGAATCAGAGCCTTTTTCGCCACCACAGGAGTAGACTGTCGTAACGCGTATTCCATCTGTTCACCCTCCTTGTATCCGCATCTTTCTGACATTTCTACCTTCAGTTATTCTTCGCCGTATTCGGCAATGATCCATCATCCCTCCATACCAAGAACTGCTTCGGTTACAGTCTGGACGCAGTTCTCGATTTCCTCCGCAGCATCAGTGAATTTTGTGTTGTTTGATTTCTCCATTTCTTGAAACCGACTGCGCCGAACTGAAGCCGGCATAATCACCAATTATATCACTCTCATATGTCATCAGCGTGTCATAACGCCATTTTTTTGTGGCAAAACCGTGCCAATATGTTCAGAACTGCAGTGGTTAGTGGTCAGTGTCGGCGTGCCGGGGGTGCGTGGGCAAGGGCAGGGCTTGGCTATGCGTTTCGGGCAGGCTCCCAAGGAGTTGACGCGATAAGATACGATTGCCCTGAAGCCGCCCCTCAGACCGTCACCTCAACATCCGCATCGCCGGCGGCGAGGGCGTTGTAGTAGGCGAGGACCATGTCTTTGGTGCGGTAGGTGCCGCAGGCGGCTTGGTCGCGGCGGCGGACGATGGGGAAGGTGTTGAGGGTGTAGGCGGCGCATCGCGGGAGAGGCGACGCGTGCGGCGGGGCTGGGGCCAGCGAAGGGCAGGGGAAGGGCAGGGCAGGGGAAGGCACACTAAAACAATGAAATTGCAGAGGTTGGGCTGGCCCCTTGATCAACCACCTCCAGCAGATAGCCTTTCCCAGATATAAACTATGGTAATTCCTATGCACCAACCTATTGCCAGGAATTTCCAATTATGTTCAAGTTGGGCAGGGATGCTGAACTTAGTTTTTTTGTAACTACTAATACTACAACCGCATTTTAGGTGGTTGCAGTGGGGCAGGAATGACAGAGAGTAACG
>JAPPDN010000462.1 GCA_028824575.1 Candidatus Poribacteria bacterium
GGAACGGACAAGCTATCAATTTTCGTGGACAGGAATATTGGTTCAGCGAAGGGTTTACCGAGTACTATTCACGCGTCATTTCTGCACGCCTCGGATTTATTTCTGAAGATAGTTTTCTTGAAAACCTTGAACGCGCATGCGAATTGTATCTGTCTAAACAGGGAGCACTCTCTATGCGTGATGCGGGGAAAAACAAATTCGCCAATGGAGATTTAATCTACCAAGGCGGCAGTCTGGTTGCCGCCACATTGGATGTACAAATCCGCAAACTTACGCAAAATCAGAAGAGCCTTGACGATGTAATGAAACAGATATACCGCGAGTTTGGTCTCACGGATATCCCTTGCACTATGGACGATATTATCAGAATTGTTAGCCAGATTACCGGCGAAGATTTTAAGCCGTTCTTCTACAACTATGTTTCTGGAACAAAACAGTTGCCGCTCGCCGAATATCTCAGTGATGCTGGTATAGATGCTCAGATAGAATTTGATGAAGTACTACCGGATCTCAATTATGTCCTTCAACAGATGCTTCATATTAAATCACTAACGCAAACAGGTGGAGGCTTGATAATCCATCGGTCTCAAAGCGGAGGTTATCAAAATGAAGATAATCTGATTGGCATTAATGGTATACCGGTGAAGACCTTTAAGGATATAAGAAAAGTCGCTAAAGATTGGAATATTGACGACAGAGTCGAGTTAACACTTGAACGAAAGGGCGAAAAAATTACTTTGCCTATCAAATTAGGTGGGACTTTAGATAAACCGCCAATGGTGTTTTCTGGAGTCAATGTGATCATCAGTAAAAAAGAAAATAGCACTAACGCACAACGCGCTATCTTAGCAGCTCTCTTGGACTACAGTCGTTGATTTTCCTCTACTCCTGTTGCGCCTTGAAAATTTTGCATTTTCAAGGCGCAACTTGCGTTAGAATCAGCCTATCCAAATGCTAAAGGAAGAAATAATAATGATACGAATACTGTTTATTCTCACTGCTTTACTATTGGTAACTACTCATGCCGTCGCCGGACTGGAGGACGATCTCGTCATTTATCTAACCTTTGACAACGTGAAGGACGAGAGGGTCCTCGATGCTTCTGGGAATAATCTTCATGCTGATATTCTCGCAAATGCAAATTTTGTCAAAGGCAGATACGGTGAGGCCCTTCACATTACCCGCGATGCTCAAAGAACAGATTGTGTTAATGTTGGTGCTGACGATATGTTAAAGATCAAAGGTGAAATAACGATGATGGCGTGGGTATATCATGAGGATTGGGACAAAGCTTCAGGACAATGGATTGATAAAGGCACTCATAACTGGACTAATGCCTATGGCATGGGGAGTTTCAGCGATCTCCGTCCCTTTATTCACAGGGTCCATGGCAAAAGTATTGGAATTGGATTATTCCTTGGTGGTCCCAGAGGTACTTGGGACTTCTTCATCATAAATCCGATAGAAGGTAAAGACTGGCATCACATCGCTGGCACCTATGATGGTGAGTTTGCCAAAATCTATCTGGATGGCGAACTCATCTCTGAAGTCGAGAGTGCATTTGAATTCGCTGGTACCAATGACCTGGACCTGCGTATTGGGTGTGTCAAGGAACATCCACAGTATAACTTCAAGAATGGGTTGATTGATGAAGTCGGTATCTGGCGGCGTGCCCTTACCCAAGCCGAAATCAAGGAAGCGATGAAAGATATCTTTGCTGTTTCACCCAAAGATAAGACTGCCACCACTTGGGGCGATATTAAGCAAAGGAAAGTTACTCACTAAGTGTAAATTGATTTTGTTGTCTGGGCGGTGCTACAATGCCGCCCTTTCTCTCGGTATCTAAATTCCTCAACCAATCTATCGACCTCACATTCTTGGCTCTTTCCAAATCTATTCTGTTCCGCCTTATCGTAATTCCATATTTCTTCACACGCGTAGGTGTCGCGAGCATAAATCGCTCCTACAAGAAAACGTTGCTGTGGTTTTAAAAGATCACTGGAAAGTTTTAGGGGGAGTGGATCTTCAATCCTTTAGGTGCCAATTCTCCAATGGAACTTTCCAGAATATCGGAGGCTTCGGCGGGTATATGCTTAGCGGTTGGCGGGAGCGGTGTATCAAAAAAGTAGTCAGGATCGGTTTTCTGTCGTTGCCAAGTTTCGCGCATTTCTCGCCAAGCTTCTAAAAGCGTGCGCGGTTCGGGCATGTCTTCGGCAATTAGGCGATGCAATTTTTTCAAATTGTAGCAGGGTACGCCTGCAAACATGTGATGCTCAATATGCCAATTCATACGCCAATATAGAAACTCTGCCAACGGATTGAGTTTGATTGACCGTGCGCATTTGCGGAAGTCAGGGTCATTTTCCTTTAACCCACAATGTTGGGGCATAGAAACAGCGTAGGATCCCCAGTTTGCAATAAATGCACTGGCAGTGATGATGATCGGAAAAACCCAATAGCCCGTGGCGAGTGAAACAACAAGTAGGGTGCCGTGAAAAAGGAGTAGCATCCGAGACCACCACATCGAATTTTTATGCTCTTCGGGTTGGTCGGTATGTAATGATGCCAACCACTCCTGACTCGGAATGTCTGGTGGACCTTCTCTGCCAAAGGCACTACGGATGGTGCAGATAACTGCAGCAATAAACCCGCCTTTGCTAAAGGTGCGACCGGGTTGCGTGAGTAAGTTTATGGTGAACAGTTGCAGAACGAACAGGGAGGCGAGTTTGGGTTCAAGCGGAAGA
>JAPPDN010000290.1 GCA_028824575.1 Candidatus Poribacteria bacterium
GTCAGACATGCTGAATCGGTACCATTCTGTAGGCAAACGAGTTCTTCATTAGGTGACACCATATACTGGTCTACCATATCGTCAGTTGCCATCATTGAGCCGGTGTAAGGCATATCAGAACAACCGGCTATAGAGAAAAAAGCAATAAGGATACCGCTGATGAAACTTAACGATAAAGATTCAACTTTGCGCAACTTCACCTTCATACGCTGAATACTTTCGAGTGTCGTCAAGATAGAGACTACAGTTTTGACACAGCGTGGGTGGGACGTACCTGTAATTTTTAATTTCGTTTTTGTCATGCATGACCCTTTCTTACATCAACTGAAAAAAATAAGAGTATTTTCTATCTATACTCAGCTTTGGACAATTTTATGCGTTATAATTGCGGAGATGAATAAAAAGTAATATTCAAAATCCTTAGTATGGGTTTAATCGTGGATGTGTACATTGTTGTAAGATGTGCAAATTAGAGTAAACCGCAATAGAATAAATAAACGGGTAGAACTAATGTTACGTTTCATTATACCGACACAATTTTGGGGTTCGATAAACGTAAGAGGGGTTTTCGTTAAATAGTGATGTACTGCGTTCCGTTGAATTGCGGATTATTACAGATTTCTCGAATTTGGGGTCTCCAACATCATCCCTAACAAGTTAAGAAAAGGCTCCAGTTATGTGCCTTCGTTGTAAACTTTCTTGTCGTATCTCTGTTTAAATTGACAAGTAGCGTTTTTAGATAATTGGTTGCCAAAGAGGAGGTACGGACAGATGGAACAACAGGTAAGAGATGCGCTTCAACGAAGATTCTTTGTCGTTTGGATTGCTGCTATGATATGCTTCGTTGGCTTCGCGCCACAACTGAGGGCGGATGTGGAGGATGCCGAAAACAACAGGAATGGTTGGGTGCAAACCAATGGTCCTTATGGTGGTGAGATTCTCATCTTCTACGCAGCACCTAAAGGCGTGCTTTTTGCTGGAACAGAGGGTGCGGGTGTCTTCCGTTCAACGGATCGCGGCAATTCTTGGACCCCCGTCAATACTGGATTACACTACGAACCGGGGGAGGGTTTTACGGGTGTTACAGCATTGGTTCAAAAGGGAGATACGCTTTACGCTGGTACGCGGCGGACTTTGTACGCATCAACGGATGGTGGCAATACGTGGCATCACGTTTTGAACTTCCGAAAGCATGAATCCATCAGTGGTATTGTGGTGATTGAAGATCGCATATACGTTGGCACCTTAAATACGGGTGTTTGGTATTCGGATGATGACGGTGACTCGTGGCTGCAGATGGATGGGTTCGGCCCCATGTTAATTCGTGAACTTTCGAGTGTAGGGACAACCCTTGTCGCGGGAGCCGGGGATAGGGTGTTCCACAAAAGGGCGGATGAGGACGAATTGACAACCACCAAAGATGGTTTTGTTGTGCAACAGATTGACTCATTTACGGCTATGGAGGGTCTGCTCTATGTAGGCGGACATGCGGGCAGAGGCGGGGAACTTTTTAGGTCTAATGATGAAGGAGACTCGTGGACCCGCATCGCCTCGGAAGAAATGAGGCATACCGTTGAGGCGTTGGCTGTTTTTGGCGCGACGCTCTATGCTGGGACGTATGGCAGTGGCGTTTTCCGCTCCGATGATAAAGGAAAGTCTTGGGCAGCCGTCAATGACGGTTTGACAGATCGGACGGTCTCTACTTTGTTGGTAGTCAATGAAGATACTGTCTTCGCTGGAACTTTAGAGGGGGGTATCTTTCGCACGATGGACGGTGGCGATGCTTGGGAGGAAGCCAACACTGGATTGCCGAATACGTCGGTCGGCGAGTTAGCAGTTATTGGAAAGACAATTTACGCCGGAATGAGCGAAAGGTTTGTCCATTCAGTTAACGGTGGAGAATCGTGGCAACCCGCGAAGTTTTCATCAAGGCCGAATGAATATCTATTTTCTACGTTATCCGTTTCAGAAGGTGAGCTTTACGTAGGTGCTATTAGGTTTGCCCCGCGCGCCGAAGGCGGTGTCGTAGGTGGTGTTTTCTGGTTGGATGAACGGAACAACGCCTTGGTTCAAGTTATCACTAATAACGAGTTGACCGGAATTCAATGTTTGGAGATTGTCGGAACGGTTTTTTATATCGGCACCCAAGGTGACGGGATCTATAAGTGGGAGAAAGACTCAGATCCATGGACGACGGATCTTGGATTGAAAGGACACTTCATCACGGCGTTATCGGTGAATGGCGAGAAGATCTATGCTGGTACTGGTCGTGGCGAAATTTATCGTTCGGAAAATTTGGGAAAATCGTGGCAACTTGTCAATTCAACAGATATGGCAGGTAGCAGTATATCCGGGCTGAAGTGGGTTGGCTCAACGCTTTATGCATCCGCTTGGGGTCAGGGAGTCATCCGTTCCGTTAATGGTGGCGATTCGTGGACACCTATAAACGATGGTTTAGACGATACAGCGGTCATAACAATGAAGGTAGTAGGTGAGAAACTTTACGTAGGTACATATCGTAAAGGTGTTTTCCAATGGATGGCAGATAAAAGATGGTGGGAGCCGGTCGGTTCCCTGCATCTGCACCAAATTCTGTCGTTAGCGGGACTTGACGATTTTCTCTACGCGGGGACGGGCGCAGGCGGTGTGTATAAGGTTCGGGTTGAGGAGTAGACGAGTCAATTAGCGTGAACGGCACAGAGACTGTGCCTACTACTTTTTAGTGTGAACGGCACAGAGAC
>JAPPDN010000499.1 GCA_028824575.1 Candidatus Poribacteria bacterium
CATCAAGACTGTTGAGTAAAGTGAAGGCGTTTCCTCTTTCATTTCCGAGTACCTCGGTACCCTTGACAGTTGCTGGTCGAGTGCCGATGAAGGCAGGGACAATAAAGACGGCATCACCATGTACCAAAAAATTGAGTGCCAAGTGATGACCGTCCAACTGGAAACCCCATGAACCGTCAGTCTCTGGCTTTCCAAATAGAGCGATATAATAACGGTTTGATGCCCAGAAACTGCGGCTGATATTGCTAATATGCGCTTCGGTCTCTTTTGTAATGAGAGAAACTTTAGTATAGCCATCGTCACTCAAGAATACCTTCAAAACTTCATAGAAGCGCGTCAACTGATCTATAGATAAGACATCGAAGCCAATCCCACCGCGATCATCGTTTCTCCCTGCTGGTGTATTCGTCCATGAATAAGATTCTTTATGCCCGAGTGGGAAAGAAGCGTCAGCAATAAGTTCGTTGCTCAGCGATGCTCGGAAGTTTTTCATAGCTGTCGCCAGAGCAACAATTGAAGGCTTTGTAGAGATCTCAGCGACCCCTTCTGTTTTTTGTCTTTCAACGGTCTGGGCATCAAGAATATCGATTGTAAGTGCTACGATACACGCCCCTGACATCACAATCAAAGTGAGTAAAATTTTACGGAACATGGGATCCTTCCAAGTTTTTGTTATCCTCAGGGTTTACGCGAAACGAGAGTCTTCTTTAGCCGATGGCTGCCACCCATAACTATTCAAATGGGAATTTCTCATTAATCAACATGAGCGGTTCTTGGTTCGCGAACACCAAGTAGGCACGATTGATAAAATTTTCGCCTTCAAGGTGTGCAACAGCAGATGGCAGATCGCTTAAAGTCTCAATGCCACACCAGAGTAACTCACGTCGTGCCTCTAACCCACTGCACCGCAAAAGTCTCCCTAATCCTTGTTTATCGGATTTTAAGCCATCCAAAATGGACTTTGGCAGCCGTTGTGGTACAATTAGCGAGTCTGCATAGGTATGAATTATCGGAACTGATTTCTCTTGTACGGGGGTTTGGAGTGTTACCTGTCGTGAGATAACTTCTTCACCAGCAGGTAGTTGAAGCCAAGGATGTTCAGTGGAGAGTATCTGTTTCCTTTGCTGTAGCAGCACAACCTTCACCGGCGCGAACGTATACGCTTCAATAAATCGCGTAACCGTCCCGTCCATAACCAGTAACCCGCGTTGGAATGGTGTGAGGCGTGCGAGATTGATTTCTCTTAAAGTTGCAGGTTTCTTGTCTTGTGCGACGAAGAGTGATTTCATGCGTGTGTTAACAAAGGTTTTCGGTTGGTCAATTGTGTCTGTTTTCATGATAAGAGTTCTCTTTCTTTTCTGGCGGATGCATATTCACTCAGAGGCGACATGCAACATCTGGGTTTGTTATACATTTTAGACATGTAAGTCCGAAAAAAGGTTCGTGGATATGCATTTGACAAATCAATCGCGAAGGTGTATACTATAGACAACATCACATCTTAACGAGGTAAACGTTATGATCTCTGATGATGTTTACGTCCGAAAAGCAGTAGCGGGAGATAATATAACGGAGCCACCGAGGCAATCCTGCTGTCAATGTTTGGCAAAGAATAGGGGGCATCAGAAAATGAAGTGGCTTGTTTTGTTTTTCAGTGTCTTTTGTTTCATGGGGTGTCAGCAGCGGCAAGAACCACCGCTACAGATACCGTTTCGGTCGGACATCGTTGAGCACATGGCTGATGTCACAGGAGATTTTATTTTGACACCGCTACACGATGTTTTCAGTCTCAAACAACTTGCATGGTTGCAGGTACACCGACACCAGCTCTCGGATGCTATCAATGCGGAAATACGAGGGGGCTCAACGCTGGCGATTCAAATGGCGGTGTATTTACGCCTTGAGACAGCGATTTCGGTGCTGCGTAAGAGGTTGCTGAAGTTGCAAAGCAACTACGGTTGGGAAGGCCCCGACTATAGCACCGAAGAAGCGTTTATGTCGGAGTATCAGTATCCATACCATCGCATCTATATTTGGGCAATACAGGGGATCGCACAGGCACCCGTGGCCGCGGTTATCAAACTTACAGACGCAGAACGAGACGCGCTCGAAGAAAAAGCCGCTGGTGCAAGACCGGATAAATCCTTCCGCGATCCCACAGCCGACGATCCTCTCGAAGAAAAAGCCGCTGGCACAAAACCCGATAATACCGCAAACGACGATCTGGTAGACGGTCATGCGTGGTGTGCGAAATGGCTTCTCACACAACTGGAGCCTGACAAAAAAGGGATTGAATGAAAAACCGTTTGTGTTTTTCAACGGTTAATTATGAGCAATAACTCTAAATATGTATGAGTGAAATTGCTAAGAATTTTATTTTATATTAACTAAGGTTTTTGATGAGGTGAAAAGTGCTTGACATTCATCAACTCTCCAGCATAGAACAAATGATTTTAGATGAACTCCGTGACCTACGAAAGACTATTACCGGAGAAACCGAAAAGCCCGAACAAAATCTCAACAACGCCATACTTGATGAGATAAATCAAAAGCTTGACAGATTAGAGTCATTGGTAGAAACTGGAAGTCTCAAACATGAGGAGAGAACTTAACGGTTGTTTTTGTTCTGTTAAATTAGGAGGGTAATTTATTGACTTTCCTGAAGGAGATATCCTCATGTTCTATAAAATATTCGTTACACTCTTGATGTTCTCTATCCTGAT
>JAPPDN010001002.1 GCA_028824575.1 Candidatus Poribacteria bacterium
GCTATACCGCACGTCTCAGAATACTGGAACGAACGTCCATGGGGTTGGAAGTTCAAGGCTGAAGTATGGCAGCATCCGAAGACTAAAAGATTTGAACGGAAATGGGAGATTTCTAAGAAACGGTGGAATCGTCTTACATCTATGATCGCTGCATTGAATAAGCGAAATGTTAGCATATTGCTGTATTTGTCACCCCTCCATCCGGTTATGCGAGGTCAACCCGTCGTGGACGATGATGGGACAACGCAGAAAGGGTATCGGGAATTAGTAGATGAGTTGAAGCAGTTAGCGGCACAATTCCCTAACTTCGTCTTTGTTGATTTCCTTCAGGGTGGAAATCACGATTTCCTACCAGAGATGTTCAAAGACCTCGACCATCTGAATGCACTTGGCGCGACGAAGTTAACGCAGAAGTTAGAAGAAATTCGGCAACGCTATGACGGTCAACACCCCTGAATTTCCTATTAGAAGACGGACTTCCTGTCGAGAACGCCCCGATGTCATCGAAAACCGATGGTCAACCCAACGGGGTTGACCATAGCAAGGGGCCATAATTAAAAAAATGGTTTTCAGTTCGCACATCTTCGTCTATTATTTTCTCCCTATTGCGTTAATAAGTTACTATCTGCTCCCGCGCCGAGCAAAACACTTTGGGTTGACGCTCTTTAGTTATGTCTTTTACGGGTGGGCAAACCCTCTGTTTGCGCCACTAATGTTTGCCTCAACACTAATTGATTATACGTGTGGACGCGTCATTTCTGAGAGCAAGCGTCAGCGGTATCGCAAATTGGCAGTAACGGTTTCAATCGGCTCGAATCTGTCTCTTTTAGGCTTTTTCAAATACTTCAACTTCGGCATCGCGAACATAAACGCTGCTATGGGGTGGCTGGGTCTACCAGTATGGGAAGGCGTTCTTCACGTAACGCTTCCGCTCGGCATCAGTTTCTACACCTTCCAGTCGATGAGTTATACGATAGATGTCTACCGCGGCGATGCAAAAGCGATTCGGAATTTCGTTGACTTCGCCTGTTACGTATCAATGTTTCCGCAACTTGTTGCGGGCCCGATCGTCCGATTTTCAGAGATTGCTGATCAGTTACGCCATCGGACGCACACGTTGCAGAGGTTTGCTCGCGGTATCGCCTTTTTTGCGCTGGGAATGGCAAAGAAGGTTTTGATAGCGAATCCGTGTGGCAAATGTGCCGACACAGTCTTCAATGCCGGTGTCGTTAGCACACTTGATGCGTGGTATGGTGTAATCGCTTATGCGTTTCAAATCTATTTCGATTTTAGCGGTTATTCCGACATGGCGATCGGGTTGGGGTTAATGCTCGGATTTACTTTCGCCAAAAACTTTGATTCGCCCTACTGTGCTGAGTCTATTACGGAGTTCTGGCAGCGGTGGCATATCTCGCTTTCCAGTTGGTTACGTGATTATCTCTATATTCCACTTGGTGGAAATCGTCGAGGAACTGCTCGTACCTACGTCAACTTGGCACTTGTGATGCTGCTCGGAGGTTTATGGCACGGTGCGTCTTGGAATTTCGTTATCTGGGGTGGAATTCACGGCGGCATGCTCGCACTTGAGAGGAAACGCGGAAAGGCGAGTTTTTACAGGTCAATACCGAAACCGTTGCGGGTCATGGCGACGTTTCTACTTGTGCTGATAGCATGGGTTTTCTTTAGAATTAATGAACTCCCAGACGCAATCACCTATCTGCAATGCATGTTCAGCAAAATCCATGTTCAGCCCAGCACCAATCTAATTTCAGGCATCCTCTATCAGCCTTACCATCTATTGGTTATGGGCGTAGCAGGCATTGTCATCTGGTGTTTTCCACAGACGTGGGATTGGACGCGACAGTTAACACCGCTCAGAATAGGCGTGTGCCTATGTTTGCTCTGGCTATCTCTCGCTGTTCTGGCAACGCAGACATATAATCCGTTTATCTATTTTATTTTTTAATAGTTATCAGTTTTCAGTACGGTTTTTCTGCGAAAAATCTTTCAGTTGTCAGTTAAAGAGGGTTTCTGTGGTGGATACAATCAACGTGACTGCCACAAGGTGACTCTTAACTGAAAACTGATAACCGATAACTGATAACCATTCTTCTGATAACTAATAACCATTCACATGCGAAACTTAGCTGAACATCGCCGAGAGATGGCTCTAAAAGAGCTCGGCACCACACAAGTTAAACGAAATGTAAGCATTGTCGGTCTTGTCATCTTCTGCGTGACGCTTCTGTCTGTCCCGATTTGCCAGTTGGTTTCTGACATCCAGCGAGGTGAGCCACCTCACGCTTTTCGGGCGGTTAGCTTGCTTCCAGTACCCAATCCCACAGAGATCAAGCAGTATGAGGATACGTTGGAAAAAGAATCCGTACTGACCCATTGGCTCTTACCGAGTGTTCAGACAATTCTGACGCGGGTGTTCCTTACCGGTAACGAACAAGCCTATCTCGGACGTGATGGCTGGTTGTTCTACCGTGCCGACGTAGATTCACTCATTGGTGCCAGGTCCCAAAAAACAACAGGTACGGCACTTACAGCCATTGTTGACTTCAATCGTCAGTTGGAAGCACGCGACATCACACTTATTGTTGTGCCGACACCTGTTAAACCGACGATTCACCCTGAGAAGTTTTCAGCACGTTACCAAAATGCTGACGCACCGATACATCATCCCGACTATGCGGCGTTTATTGAGGCACTTATA
>JAPPDN010000215.1 GCA_028824575.1 Candidatus Poribacteria bacterium
TTCACCGGGGTGTGTACACCGCAAAACCGCACCATAAGTGTCAATTTAGCGATTTTTCATAACATTTTGTAGCAATGTCTCTACACATGCTGAAGAAACACCCAAGCAAAAACCCCTTACAGGGCTTAGGTTTTTGGTTAGAAGCTGCTATAAACATACTGAAGAAACACCCAAGCAAATAAACCCTACGGAACTGAAGAAGTTTTGAAGTTTTCAAGGTTTCCGCGTCGTATCCGGTTCGGTTGGGAAACCGAACCTACCGGGCCTGGATGACCGCTAAATTGACAGTTATGGTGCGGTTAGGAATGCAGGTCGCAAGAAACCCCCCTTTATCCCCCCTTATCAGGGGGCAGGTGAGTCCACCGCAAAACCGCACCTACCGGTCTGGAGGTGGCGGCTGATAACTATCCTTGACTTTTCCGACAAAATCTGCTATAATATGTTGTCAATTGGATAATCATAAAGCCGGAGAACAATGCAAACCTTACTGATAACTGACAACTTACTGGAGATCCACATGAAACTGTATATAACAATGTTATGCCTCATACTCATGCTGCCACTTATTCTACACGCAGCACCGGACTATACGATTACGAACAAACACCGCGTCATTGAAGAGGTATCCCTAAGCCAGGACCGTGTCCCGATCGGCACGCAACTTTCACGCCTCAACTTCACGACGCTCAAGGGCGACACACATACATTAGATGCCCTCACCGAGCAGGGACCCGCAGTCTTTATATTCCTCGCAACCGAATGTCCCGTCGCCCAACGCTACGCGATGCGCTTGAAACGACTACAGACCGAGTTCACGACGGAAAAGCATACGACCTTCGTCGGTGTCTATGCCAATGAAAATGATGCTGTTGCGGATGTCGAGGCTTACATCGCGAAGGTAGCCTACACGTTCCCGATCGTCAGAGACGCGGACGGTCGCCTTGCACGCACACTCGGTGCAACGATGACTCCACAAGCTGTCGTCATTGACACAACCGGCACGCTCCGCTACCGGGGTCCCATCGACGATAACCGCTACGAGACTCGCGTCAAACATGATTATCTACGCGACGCGCTTCTCGCAACGCACACCGGTGACCCTATCCCCGTGGAAGAGACACCAGCGTTCGGCTGCACGCTCCATCTCTCGGACACGGCGTTTCCTGCAGAGGTCACCTATAGCGAACACATCGCATCGATACTGCAAAAGAATTGCCAAGCGTGTCATCGTCACGGCGAGGTTGCGCCGTTCACGCTCATTGACTACAGTGACGCGAAGGCGTGGGCAACCGAAATCGCTGCATACACACAGGCACGCCTCATGCCGCCGTGGAAACCGGCACCCGGCTACGGACACTTCAAGAACGAACGCCTGCTCACGGATACCGAAATCGAGATGATCGCACACTGGGTAGATACAGGCACGCCTGCCGGTGATCTCAACGCCGTCCCACCCGCACCCAAATTCCACGACGGTTGGGTACTCGGTGAACCCGATTGGGTCGCTGAGATGCCTGTCGAATACGAGATCGGACCCGAAGGTGAAGACGAGTATCGGCAGTTCATCATACCTACCAACTTTGAGACGGATATGTACGTCCAAGCCGTTGATGTACAGCCCGGCAACCGGAAGACTGTCCACCACGTCATCCCTTACCTTGACGTCAACGGTGAGGCACGCAAGCTTGACGCGCAGGACCCGAAACCCGGTTACGTCACTGAAGGCACGGGGCCTGGGTTTGACACTGTCGGCTCGCTCGGCGGTTGGGCGCCCGGTCTTACGCCATCTGTTTTGCCTGAGGGGATTGGGTTCCTCTTGCCGAAAGGTGCGGACATCGTTATGCAAGTCCATTACTATCGCACCGGACACGTTGAGTATGACCGCTCCCGTTTAGGGCTTTATTTCTCGAAGACTCCGAACACCGCGAAACTCCGCATCGGCGACGCGACGAACTCGGAGTTCGTCATCCCGCCCGGTGACGCATGGTATGAAGTGTTGGCATCTCAGAAGGTCAAGCAGGATGTTTATCTGTTGGCGGCGATGCCGCACATGCATCTCCTCGGTCGCGATATGCGCCTCATCGCGACGACTCCGGAAGGTGAAGCGCATGATATGATCTGGATTAAGGATTGGGATTTTAATTGGCAAGACATCTATCATTATGAGGAACCGCTATTTTTACCGGCGGGTACACATGTGAACCTCGTCGCGCATTTCGACAATTCGGCGGAGAACTCAGCTAACCCGCACGATCCGCCTGTGCCTGTCGGCTGGGGCGAAAAGACGACAGATGAGATGTGTATCGGGTTTTTCTATTACGTCAAAGCCAGTGAGTTTTCACCGAAGTAGGTATGGGTTGTCAGTTATCAAATCCGGTAGGAGCGGTTTCCTGACCGTCGCGCCTCCCGGGCCGGTAGATGCGGTTTTCTAACCGTCGTTTCCCCGGGCCGGTAGATGCGGAATGTAATACAAGGAATGGATTTAGTCTATTCCCAGACTAAATCCCCTAACCGCATCGGCTCCTCTGCGAACCCCATCAGCTGGAGTGTTTGCGAAACAAGGGTTCTGCTAAAGAAGCATCTGAAGAACCGGTTTGGATAAATCCGGTTCGGTTAGGAAACCGAACCTACCGGGGCTGGAGTATCCGTAAATTGACACCTATGGTTCGGTTAGGAAACCGAACCTACCGCGCCTCCCGGGCCGGTAGATGCGGTTTC
>JAPPDN010000981.1 GCA_028824575.1 Candidatus Poribacteria bacterium
CAGGAAGACTTCAACACTTCTTAAGGTGTTTAGGTGTTGGTAATGGGAGGAAGCGAGAGAATTCTGTGCTGGTAATCACTATATTTTTATTTTATGCTCCCAAAGCGGAACAACTTTTCCGAGAAAACATCAAGCGCGCCGCAGAACTCGGCGTTAAAGCCTCCCCGACGATTTTCGTGGATGGGCATAAATTTCGAGCAAATCAACTTTTACGGGCGAGTGGAACACCCTGCCAATAACAACCGGTTTATCAACTATAATTCAATTCCCTAAGTTGAGTCAGTTTTTAAACATTTTCGGCGGGATGGCTCTACTCCCACTTGCGATACGATTCGTGCTGGAAATGGGTTTCCTGACAGCGATGTGGAAATTAATCTCGTTGGATCGGAGCACCAACAGAAAGGAGAACCCATAAATGAAGCATGACATCCGCGGTGAGATCCGTCGATTCCTTGAATCTGAGGAGGGACGTGTTGGTGCTAAATCACCGTTAGCGTTGGGCGTGGCAAGCGCAAGTTTGTTGTTGGCTCAGATGATGGTTACACCGTCTTCTCAGGCTCATTGGGAGTGTGAACCCTTAGGGGATGATTGTTCAGAGGGTCAGTATTGCGCTGTTCGGTGTGATGGTACATGGAGTTCATCAGGCACCTGTTGGGGCACACTTCACAAGCACTGCAAACCAATTGATCCTTAATCAGGTTAACTAAGGGGTAATTAATAACCCGTTTCTGGCGGTTCGCTGTCTCTGATGGGGACCGCCATTTCAGCGATCTTAGAAGCAATATTAGATGAATCTTAATATCTTTCGTGCGTATGATATTCGCGGCGTTTTTGGTGTAGATTTTGAGCCGAGGGATTTTTATCGGATTGCGTGTGTGTACACCGACTGCTTTCAGCCGAAAACTGTCGCAGTTGGGCATGATGTCCGCGAGCGTTCACCGGAATTGTGGCGGCAGGTCGTGTCGGGTTTTCAAGATTCGGGGGTTGATGTCTTGGATCTTGGCCGGATTTCAACGGATATGCTCTATTTCGCCGTGGTGCATTATCAGATGGATGGCGGGATTGTGATCACGGCATCTCATAACCCAGCTGCGTTCAACGGTATGAAGTTAGTTGGGCAGCACGCCGTGCCGATTTCCGCTGATACTGGACTCTTTGCCGTGCGTGATGCTGTTCGGAGGGGAACCTCGTTTGCGAAACAGAACGGACACTGCCGAGGGAACCTTTGGGCAATACCGTTTCTGGATGCTTATTTATCGCACCTTCGCTCGTTTGTAGATTTGCGAGGGTTGTCCGAAAAGCGAATTGTTCTCAACGCCAATAGTGGACTTGCGGGAAAGATCGCTGATCGGTTATTGGTAGATACACCGATTCAGGTGTGTCAGCGGTTATTTACGGAGCCAGATGGAAGTTTCGCAGAGATTCCTGGGGGTAGACCCGACCCACTGAGACCAGAAAATCGCGAATTAACGACAGCAGCGGTTCAGCAAACACGGGCGGACTTAGCAGTGGCATGGGATGCGGATGCCGATAGGTGCTTTTTCTTTGATGAGACGGGAGCGTTTGTTGAAGGTTGCTATATCACGGCGTTACTTGCGGAGAAATTTCTTCGGCAGCGGAGAGGTGGTATCATCTTTGATCCGAGAGCAATGTGGGCAGTAGAGCATACTGTCCTTTCTAATAAGGGCAGACCGATTCTGAGTCGGTGCGGACACTCGTTTATCAAAGCGGGTATGCGAGAAAGTCGCGCACTTTTTGGTGGAGAGGCGAGTGGACACTACTATTTCCGAGACAATTTCTATGCCGATAACGGGATGATCCCGTTTCTGCTGGTGCTTGAATATCTGAGTGTCCAAAGAATGTCGCTTGCTGAAGCCGTAAATCCCTTGCGAGCAGCGTATCCGATCTCCGGTGAGATCAACTTCGCATTTGAAACTAACTGTCAAATCCGAGAGGCGCTGGACGCAGTCAATGCTGCGATCCACTGTTGGGGGGATCCGTGCCTTGAGGCACCGATTGACGGTTTGTCTGTGAGGTTTCTATCGGGTTCTGATGGTTGGCGGTTCAATCTCCGAGAGTCAAACACAGAACCGCTGCTGCGACTGAACGTTGAAACTATTGGGGACGAGGACCTTCTCATTGAGAAGACGATGCAAATCAGTGAGAAACTTGAGTACCTCGGGGGTAAACGAGAAACAAAATGCCGATGGGAAACTGAAAAACTTGCTTAAAAAATATAAATTTGAACTAATTCCTTTAGATTCCTCTATTTTTGGGCATATTATGCACGTTTTTTGCCGAAAATTAGGGTCTTTAAAAAGAGAAACAATCAGATGATTCAAATTTAAGGATTTCGGTTGCCATTGTGTATGGTATACTCTTAACGAGAAAAGAAAAATCTGTTTTATTACCGACACAGAGCAAGTTACTTCAAGGAATAGCATCTTATTTTGAATCATTTAGGTCTGTTCGTTGATGATGGAGAATCTAATCATGGAAAATGATACACAATTGATCTACAAAGTTTTAGCAGGCGACGACGAAGCATTCACTGCTTTAGTCCGAAAGCATCAACAAAGTGTTCACGCACTTGCTTGGCGGCGGGTGGGTGATTTTCATTTTGCCGAAGAGATTACGCAGGACACCTTCCTTCAAGCATACAAGAAACTCTCAACGCTCAAGAACCCCAGTCAGTTTTCTGGGTGGCTTTAT
>JAPPDN010000859.1 GCA_028824575.1 Candidatus Poribacteria bacterium
GAACTGTGGGGATAATTAGTATCATTGGGGATTACCCCTTTCCCTTTCTTCCAGACCCCGACGCTAAACTAACAACGACCTGCTTTGGGGGTGACTTTCACAAAAATAGATTTCGGTTATTTGGTTCTGGAGTCAGCCCGTTATTTGAATTAGAGACCTGGTCTACTATGAAGCTCCAGGTGAATGAAAATGTGTTTACGCTTTGGCTAAATGGTGAGCAAGTTCTGCTAACAAGAGATGACACCTTTAACTTTTCTACGGGTCGTGTGGGTTTGGTTCTCGCGGGTTATACGGTGAAATTTGATAATTTGGTGATCTCTGGCGATGGTATTCCAAATAAGGGGAGACTCTCGGTAACACCAAGGGATAAACTCGCGACAAAGTGGAGCAGTTTGAAGCAGTTTTAGACTAAATTAGACTAAAAGAGTGAGGAACCTCCATGCTGAAATCTCCTGCTACCCTCCATCGTGTTCACAAATTTAGACACGACAATAGATTGTATATCGCCGATCTGGAGCGTTTCCGGTTGCTTGAAGTTAATGAAGTTGCTTGGGATGCTATGGTGCTCTCCTCCACACTGGATACAGAGACATTAGGCGAACTACAAGAATTACCTCGAAGATTTAACCAAAGGTTGAGGCGGTTGGGAGTAAGTGAAATCTTAGGTTATAATAACGTAAGTTGCGACTTTTTATACACATAGCACTCCGCTGGAGTGCAATCGCGCAAATACGTCATTTTCTATAGATATATCACCCCTCTGGGGTGTGGAAAAAGAGGAAAAAATCTTTCCGAAGTGTGCAAAATCTGTTAGTAACAACTTGGGTTAATATAGTAGAATAAATAAAAGAGAATACTGGCAACAAGGAGAAAAACATGCGATATTTCGGAACCCACGGGCGCGTGCGTCCCGAACAACACTATGTCGTCTTCGATCACCGTCAGCATCCAGAAGCGCGGGTAGAAACAGAAGCAGTAGATGGCGCGAAGATTCGGAATTACGTCATCCCTGTCGTCCAAACACTGCCATCAGCAGTTTAAACCGTGAAAGGCGTGTAATATCCTCAAGGAAATATCGGGAACTATAGCGTGATACGAAAAATATTTTGACATGCTCGCAAAAATTATGTTAGAATATACTATACAGAAGTAGACTAAAGAAAGCCTGGAAAAACGGCTGACCGTGCTAAAAGGGGCATCTAATGAAAAAAAATATCTATGTCTATTTTGCTTTACTGTCTTTCCTCGTCAGTGTCAGTATCATTTCCTCGTGTGCTTTCACAAAAGACCAACCGACTGATGTTGAGCTGCTGAGTTCAATCGAAAACACTTTTGTGAGTGTTGCCAAACGCAGCACCCCCGCCATTGTCGGCGTGATTTCATTCCGCGAAGTAGAAGATGGCGAATTTCACAGACAAGAAGGCTCCGGATTCATCTTTCGCAAGGATGGACACATTCTCACAAATGAACATGTGATCCGAGATGCCAAAACGGTTAGAGTGCGATTGCTTGACGAAAGCGAATTTGACGCAAAAATGGTTGGCGTGGATCGCAATACGGATATTGCTGTCTTAAAAATTGATGCTAAAGAAGACCTACCTATTCTTCCGTTGGCGAATTCGGAAGAGGTCCAAGTCGGACAGTTCGCTATCGCTATTGGGAATCCGTTTCAACTCAATTACACCGTAACAATCGGGACTGTGAGTGGAAAAGGACGTTCATTCCTTCGCGACATAGGTATTATTCGGTATCAGGATTTTATCCAAACAGATGCTTGGATAAATACGGGAAACAGCGGTGGTCCCCTATTGAATATCCACGGTGAGGTAATTGGGGTTAACTCCTTAATTCGGCGTGCCGACAACACGCCAGCGACCGGGGCAGTCAGAGCGGGAGCCGGGTTTGCTATTTCCAGTAACCTCGTTGAAAAGATTGGAACTCAGTTAATCGCAAACGGACGTATCATCCGAGGCTTCCTTGGAATTGATATGAGAAAAGTACCACAAGGTATTCGCATTCGGAGTGTGCTAAAAAATATGCCAGCACATCTTGCCGGGCTGCAGCGAGGCGATATCATTGTCAAATACAACGGAAAACCAGTAAAAAATACTGACGAATTCAAGATGTGGATCGCTGATTCCACTATCGGTGAGAACTCAAAAATTACGATCCTCCGAAACGGACATGAACGGATGTTTAATGTCACAATAGCAGAAATGCCAGCATTCCAAGCAGGGAGACCTATTGAAACCGATTCCGTCGCGTGGAGGAGACTCGGACTATCAGTGCGGAAGTTAGAAAAAGGTGACTTTGAAAGGTATACCTATCTGACCGATGAAGATCGCGGCGTTATTGTTGACATGGTTGAAGAAAACAGCCCGATTCCGAGAGGCACACTTATTATTGCTGTTAATGGGCAAAAGATCAACACTGTCCAAGAGTTTGAAGCACTCCTTCAAAAGCAGCAACAAGAACTTGAGCTACTTATCCTTGATGTCAAAAGCAGTCATGGCACAGAAAAGATAACTATGCAGCTAAAACCTTAGTCGCCGATTAAGAGAAATACCGAAACCGAAGCCTGAGCATTTACGCAACTCGGTTTACCCACACTGGAAACTGTCCGCTGCTAAACCGCACTCCGTGAGACGCAATATATGACAACATCAACACCCCTGACGCTCAGAGAAATCTTTAGCCCGGGCGGTCTTAT
>JAPPDN010000097.1 GCA_028824575.1 Candidatus Poribacteria bacterium
CTTCCCAGAAGGGGCATAAATCGATAGATCGTCTTGGCCAGAGCAGGCTCGGATTCGCTGATTATTTTGCACCTCGCAACGGGAATATAACCGTCTGACCTGTCAGTCCGTAGCCCACATATGGGAGAGTATTGGCTGAGGCTTCTCTGAATTACAGTATTGCTAAAATGTTGGGGCGATAAATAGGGTGGTGGGTCTCACACAATTGAAAGAGCATACCATAACAGATGACTTTAATCAAGATGAATCAACAATCTCTATTTCACAGTTGCCCATCATGGATAACAGACCAAGGACGATTCCAATCCCTGAATTCATGCCCAAATAAATGGGCGAAATATGTTCGTATATGGTTGGACGAAGCATTCAGGCATTATCCATCAGTCCAGTCCAAGGATCTGCGTGAACGGTTCAGATCAAAGGATGATCGACAACATCGGGCAGCATATTTTGAGATACTCATTTATACCTTGTTGAAAAGCACTGAAAATTCTATTAAAATCCAGCCGGAGGTCAAAGAATGGGAAAAAGTGCCAGATTTCCTAGTCGAGTCGGATAGGGGGCCTTTGTAGTTGAAGCGAAGACGATCCAGCGGATGCGTGTGGATAAATACAACTATACTAAGCCGGAAAGGAACGTCATAAAACATCTGGAATCATTTTCAGACGAGTTGTTTTATTTCCATGTCGTCTTTATAGGGGAGCTAAACGAAGATATATCAAAACGTGAAATCCAGAAAAAAATAGTCTCCCTACGTGAGTGGGGGAAGAGTAACTATGAAAAACTTAAGTCTGGTAAGTTTACCCCAAGTGTTCTTATTGACGATGCTATCCAAAGAGACGAACTTAGGGTAGCCAATTGCGACAGATCATTCATACATGATCATGTGCACCTTGAACCAAGAAAGGATGTTGTGAAGATCAATAGAGGTGATTGGACTATGTACGTGACTTTGTATCCGCGAAACAATCCCACCAAGGATCCATATTCTGCCTTTGGTATATACCCCTATCGTCAGATTCCATTAACCAGTATTGATGGCACAGGGCGTTATGGGATTGATACTCTCCTGCATGAAAAATTGTCTAAATGGAATCGAGCATACAGGAACATCTCAATCCCTACAGTACTCGCTGTACATATCATCCCAAATCACGGCGTTCCCGTCGAAAGATGGCTCACCCAGTTCATGTATGGGAAAGAAAATCCACAATTCCCAAATACCCCAAGTGTCCATGATGGATGGTTTATTTCCGGTCCAGTTGGGGCAGAGAAGCATTTTCATGCGGTGTGGGCATTTACCGGTCTGAGTCCGGCATTAATGTTCAAGACGAGGCATCAGTTGTATGTCAATCCTGCAAAGCCTAATTCTCTAATTCCTGCGGTACTAACCCGTTTTGCTTCATCACGTATGATGACAAACACTCCCCCAATTGATGTAGGAGATGCACTTGACTTTGATTACTCTATCGGGATGCATAACAATACGTAGGGTGCATCAACAACATTGATGTGTTCATTACCATAAGGTTGTGGTGCATCTTGGCAAGAAGGCTGATTCTGAATAACTTCTCCAATCGACTACAACCCGTTAGTAGGTTGACTAAATATATTGAGCAGACACTCTAAGTCCCGGAGTTTCGGGTAGATGGTAATGTAATTAGGGCGCAAAGAAATAAGTTCATTCAGATTTAACCCAAGGGACATGGGGAAAAGAGTCTAATTTATTTTGCCTAGTGGCAAATCGACTATTATATTTGCCTCTGTAATCTAGTTTTTTCAGGAGGAGCATTTCAATGTACCACAGCCCTAACGTCCAGGCTTCACTCTGAAGGGTCGGTGAGTCATCGAATTTGCCATTGGAATGGACAATATCATTTCTGATGTCTGTGAGGGCATGTAGGCCATTTTCCCAATGATGTATATTGCGCACATTCCGAAGGCATTCGCAATGTTCTGGTATATGCGGAGCGATATTCAGTGCCTCAAATGCCCTGTTTATAAATATACCAGCTGCCTCTCTCTTTTTTTTGCTTTGGCCCAGTTCTCTCAAAATCTGGGAGGAAAGTAGTTCTAAGGTTATCTGAGTGGAAATTATTCCAACTTCCCTCATAGGTACATTGTTGCTCTCTAGGTAATAGTATATGGCCCGAATTAGAACTTTAGCCCATTCATCATTTTTATACAGAGCTAAAAATTTGGAAAACAAGCCCTGAAGAATTTTGTCGAAATGGTAAAGGAGTAGCAACGAATGTTGGTAATTCCAGGAATGGATATAATGAGATCCCCATCGAACCCACGAGTTCAGTCCTCTTCTGTCTTTTCCTTCTACCAATGGGAAGCCACATGCTCTACCACAGGAAAATGAGAGAAAAATCTGAAGCGCTCTTAGTAGTTTTTTGGCTTCGTTAACTTCAAACTCGGTCTTGTTTAGTTGAGTGACCTTCCCTGTGTAAGTTATACCGAGACCTCTTTTTTGCCTTAGTATCATCTCAACATCTCTAATATTGTCTACACCCGTTATTTCTATGCACCAACCAGAGACTTCTATTCGAATATCTGGAACACGAAAAATGGTTTTTCCATCACTGATCCGTTTCGACTGACTGCTGAGTACGGATGGAAAACTGAGGATGGGGAAGATAAGTTCTGTAACGGAAGTTCCCCCCTAGTGACACTAAGATTCAGGAATTTCGGCAAACGATTTCTT
>JAPPDN010000471.1 GCA_028824575.1 Candidatus Poribacteria bacterium
TAACCCCCTAAATCCCCTTATCAGGAGGACTTTAAGAGGTAATGCATAAGTCCTCCTTAAAACATTGTGCGAGGACCGCACTTGCGCGTGTCCTCGCATAGCGAAAATGGACTTGCTTCACGGCTTAGATTATCGGGCAGCCTTCACTCTTCCCCACGTTGTTGCCAATTTCCCTTCCGGTTCAACGGGGAAAGCATCTTCCCAACCGTTCAGGAGCTGCTGAATCTCATCTGCCTCAAGGGCGCGACTGAGAATGACAATCTCGTCAATGCCACCAGTGAACGACTCTGGACCGAATTTGAGTTGCAGTACTTGACCCGCAGCGACCTTACCGTTCCACTCCGGTTCCCAATCTGCCTTGGCATCTGACAACGCGCCTTTTTTACTTTCGGGTTCACCATCAACGTACATCTCAACGTTTAAGCCGTCATACGTCCCCGCGACATGGTGCCACTTCCCCTGTTCCAGTTCTGTTTTGCCATAGAATCCGGGAGTGATCCCCACGTCTGTCCAGACTCTGAATGAAAAACCGTCAGGGATCGGTTCGCCACCAGATTGGTCTTCCAGCAAGTAAGCACCATTTTTCCTGACACCAGTGTCTGAGTCGGCATCGACTCGGAACCAAGCAGCCACAGTCAATTCTTCACTGACGCTCTGGAGGCTTTTTGAATCTTGGACATCAATACTGCCGCCGCCACCTGCAACGACTGCCTTACCAAATTTACCGTTCTCAAATTTAAAATTGCCGACAATCTTTCCATCATTACCGTTGCCTGATGCATCTTTAACATCGCCTTCAAAGAGCCACACACCAACAATCGCGGGATCATCTTCTTCCAATGCTAATGAAACGGCGCAAAGACATAAGAGTAACACAATGCTTGAGGTTAGTAATTTCATTTTAACGCCTCCATGTTCAAAATTTTCTTGAAACAAATAATAACAATATAACAGGTTTCCCTATACTCCGTTCATGCGATATATTATACCATATCTCTTTTTTTCCAAAAAGGATTTCCTATGTAATGGACAGGACTATTTAGTTTTCTGATTTGATTTTGATTTTCCTTTATGGATGTTAACATTCTTCCGCAAGATCGCGAGCACAGCTCGCTCCTACAGAAGAAAGTATATCCATATATGGAGTAAATTTTTAAAACTGAATCGCTCTGATGTAATGGACAGGGTCATTCAATTATAGGTTTTTTGGCCAGGTGTTAATACTTTATATATGTTATGTTTTTTAAAAAACCGCAGAAATTTTCGCTGGATTTCGCTGGATTTCGCTAGATTTCGCACCGGATCCTGCAAAAAAAGACGTCCAGTCCAATAATTTTTTAAAATTGAATGGTCCTGATGTAATGGATTGGTAATCAAATTTTTCTTGTAGATTCGCGTGAGATATGCTAAACTTTAAGACATCTTTGGAGTCTACGCTATGAGGTCAGGTAAAAGAGGACAATCAAATGGTTCAACACAGCACACCGCGCGCATTTCATGTGATGACAAAGCCCATCGGGCCGATATGCAATCTGGATTGCGAATACTGCTTCTATCTTGATAAAGAGAAACTCTACCCGGAAACGCGATCCTTTCGGATGAATGACGAGGTCTTGGAGAATTACGTTAAACAGTACATTGAAGCGCAAGAAGTCAATGAGGTTACATTTGCATGGCAAGGCGGCGAACCTACACTCATGGGTGTAGATTTCTTCCGACAAGCGATCCGATACCAGCAGAAATACCGCCGTCCGGGCATGCAGATCCAGAATTCGTTTCAGACGAACGCCACACTCCTTGACGATGAATGGGGAGAATTTTTCAAACGTAACAAATTCTTGATCGGCGTGAGCATCGACGGACCGCCAGAGACTCATGATAAATATCGCTACGATAAGCGCGGTCGTCCGTCGTCCGAGCAGGTCATCCGAGGGCTACGCATCTTACAAAAACACCAAGTTGACTATAATATACTGTGTGTTGTCAACAAACACAACGCTGAGTATCCGAAGGAAGTCTATAGTTACTTCAAAGAACTTGGTGCGGAGTTTATGCAGTTTATCCCCGCAGTTGAGAATTTCGGCGGAAAGAATGTGTCCCCGCGTTCTGTCACAGCACGACAGTACGGTAAATTCCTCTGCGCGATTTTCGATGAGTGGGTGGTCAACGACATCGGCAGAATTTTTGTGCAGATTTTCGATGTAGCGCTTGAGGCATGGTTGGGCTATAACCCAAGCCTCTGTGTCTTCAATGAAACCTGCGGCGACGCACTCGCAATCGAGCATAACGGCGATCTCTACTCCTGTGACCATTTCGTTACGCCTGACTACCACGTCGGAAATATTGAAGAGAACACTATCGCGGAGATGGTGGATTCAACGTTCCAACGCAAATTCGGCACGGATAAGCGGGACACGCTCCCGGAATACTGCCGCAGCTGCGAAGTGAAGTTTGTCTGTAATGGCGGCTGTCCGAAAAACCGTTTTATCAAAACGCCTACGGGTGAAGATGGTTTGAACTACCTCTGCGCTGGCTATAAGCAGTTCTTCAATCATATTGACGAACCGATGAAGATGATGGCTTCTGCACTACAGGCGGGACGCCCCGCGAACAGTATCATGCCTATTCTACGGCAGCGTCGGGAAGAAAAAGCACAAGTTAATACGCCGATAGCCGCACAAGCCTCACAGAAAGTCGGA
>JAPPDN010000184.1 GCA_028824575.1 Candidatus Poribacteria bacterium
GGACGCACGTTAGACTGTTGCGTCCGTATCTGCCAGATGGCACGCCGATTACAACATCTATGGAGGAACAACACCTGAAAGAGGCAGCAGAAGCACGCGCCGAAGAAGCAGCACTACGCAGACAGCAGGCTGAAGCAGAATTGGAAAAACTACGCGCACAAATGGCTAAATCTCAACGCTCATAAAAAATATGGAATTCAGAGATCGGACGATTATCTTAGGTGTTACAGGCGGCATCGCCATTCACAAGTCACTTGACTTGGCAAGCCAACTTGTTAAGAGCGGTGCCTCCGTTCATGTCGCTATGACGGAAAACGCCACCCGTCTTGTTCAGCCTTTGCAATTCCAAGTTATTTCACGAAACCCTGTCCTGCTGAACCTATTCGATGCAGGCACAGATTGGAAACCGCCACACATCGATCTCGCTGACCGTGCCGATCTGCTCGCAATTGTTCCGGCAACGGCGAACATTATCGGTAAGCTCGCAAACGGTATCGCTGACGATGCGCTCTCTACCATCGCTATCTCCGTCCACTGTCCTATACTCCTTGCACCTGCAATGAACGGACACATGTATCAAAACCCATTCGTTCAACGGAACATTGACATCCTGAAAACGCACGGTGTTCATTTCATTGAACCTGACAGCGGTGATCTTGCATGCGGCTATGAAGGCATAGGCCGTTTGAATACAGTCGAAATGATCCTCCAAGGTGTCAGTGATATCCTTTCCACTGTAACACCAACAGAAAAAATACAGGACTTGAAAGGGACACGTATTGTTGTCACAGCAGGGGCAACGCGCGAACACATCGACCCTGTGCGCTTTATTACAAACCGTTCCAGCGGTAAGATGGGATATGCCATCGCCGAAGCAGCGACGCAGCGTGGCGCAGAAGTACGCGTGATTAGTGGCACGGCTACTGTTCCTCCGCCCGTTGGTATTATGACACAGCACGTCGAAACGACGCTTGATATGTACGATGCACTTCTGGAGGTATTTAATGAAACGGACATTGTCATTATGGCAGGCGCGCCCGCGGATTATCGTCCAAGCGAATACACACCGCAGAAAATCAAAAAGAGTGCTGATACATTGACGCTTCCACTTGAAAGAAACCCAGATATCGCGCAGACACTCGGCGAACAGAAAACGCATCAAATGCTGGTCTGTTTTGCCGCCGAGACGGACGACCTTCTCGAAAACGCTAAAAAGAAGTTGGTCCGCAAAAATTGCGATCTGATTGTAGCAAACGACATTCTTGAAGAAGGCGCGGGCTTCCAATCCGATACGAACATCGTCACGCTGCTGGACCGGGATGGTGCCTGCGAACAATTGCCCCGCTCCTCAAAACGGGACGTGGCGGATACCATTCTGACAAAGATCGTTTCTATACGAAACAACCGGAAATAACCCCTCCAAAAATGAACCACCAACAAATCCGTGCTTTTTTCGCGCTAAACCATACCCGCCCTAAAAAGAAATTAGGTCAAAATTTCCTCGTTAATCCAGAAGCCCTGAAAATAATTCTTGAAGCTGGAGCAGTTACAGCGCACGACACGGTCATAGAAATTGGGGCTGGGTTAGGATGTCTCACAGAGGTATTGGCGCGGCATGCCGAACGCGTCATTGCTATCGAAGTGGACGAACTATTATACAACGCCTTAGCATCTCATTTTGGCGTAACTTGGCGTGGCGACGAGGCGACCTTGAAGAAATCCGCAGAAATACCCGAAACAAAAACACCCTCAAGCAAAAACCCCGTACAAAAGTCAACAAATCCGCGTGTCCAACTCCTCAACGCCGATATTCTCAAATTGGAACTCAATTCACTGTTGGTTGACGGCACAGGGACTGTGCCTACTACTTTTAAAGTTATCGCGAACCTACCTTATAGTATTACAACGCCCATCCTGTGGAAACTCCTTGCGCATCACAAACAAATTCATAGTTGTGTGTTAATGATGCAGAAAGAGGTAGCGGAAAGAATTGTTGCGGGCCCCGGGGGAAAGGACTACGGTGCGTTAACAATCGGTGTCGCCTATCGCGCCGAGGCAACACTCATTGCTACGCTGTCGCCAGAAAATTTTTATCCCGCTCCGAAGGTAGACTCCGCGCTGCTAAAGCTGGAAATGCGCGAAACGCCAAAGGTTGCGGTAGAAAGTGAGGAACTCTTCTTTAAGGTAGTGCGTACCGCATTTCGGACGCGACGGAAGATGCTAAAAAATGCTTTAGTTAGAGGCGGGTTTGCTTCAGGTGAAGTATTGGCAGCTGCATTTAAGGAACTTGGTATAGCACCACAACGGCGCGCTGAAACGTTGGACATCACCGAATTTGCAGCACTTGCGAATTTCTTGTCTCAATCCGTATCAACGAAGGCGAGTGTTTGAGACACATCATTTTGAGCTCACATTACGGGTCGCGAGCGACAAGAAATCCGCAGAAATACCCAAGCAAATACCCCTATCAATACACAGAAATACCCAAGCAAAAACACCCCAAGCAAAAACACTCGCCTCTACAAGGAGAGATTATCAGCGCGAGCACAGCTCGCTCCTACAAGAAGAGATTATCAGCGCGAGCACAGCTCGCTCCTACAAGAAGAGATTATCAGCGCGAGCACAGCTCGCGCCTACAAGGAGAGATTATCAGCGCGAGCACAGCTCGCTCCTACAAGAAGAGATTATCAGCGCGA
>JAPPDN010000094.1 GCA_028824575.1 Candidatus Poribacteria bacterium
CTAAAACTGTCGAAGGATCAAACGCTGTTTCCACCGGAGCGCGTCACACGCCACATTGTCCGGACACCTATAGGTAACCTATGGCAACCGGTGTCGGGATCGGAGATTCTATTTTTTGGGGACAGTTTCAGCAATATCTACTCGCTTGCTGGCATGGGATGGGGTGATTCCGCGGGTTTTGTGGAACATCTCAGCGCGGAACTCGCGCGACCCATCGATAAAATTGTCATCAATGCCGGAGGTGCCGATGCGACGCGTCAGGCTCTTGTGCAGGAAATCAACCGCGGGAATGATCGCCTCGCCGGGAAACGCGTCCTTATCTATCAGTTTGCAGCGCGGGAACTTTTCTCTGGTGACTGGAAACTGTTATCAATACCATCCGATAAAGCACTCCAGCGGAGTGCCATGTCTATAGCGGAGGACATAACCGTTACGGCAACCATCAAGGCAAAGACGGAACCACCGATGCCGCGAACCGTTCCGTATTCCGAATGCATCATCGCGCTGCATCTCGAAAACACAGGGACATCTGATTTGCCAGAGGCGTTCGTCGTATTTTTGTGGGGCATGCGTGAAAATCAGTGGACAGATGCTGCGGCTTTCAAAGTGGATCAGAAAATTAAGTTGCGGCTCCGCCCCTGGACAGCCGTTGAAACTGAATACGGCAGCTACAATCGAAAAGAGTTGGAAAATGAAGACGCGTGGTTACTGGATGTTTATTGGGGGGAGATACCGTGATGATTTTGGGGAATCTACGTCTTTTGAAGATTGGCTTACAATCTACGCGCTACATACTATTGTCTCTTCTGATGCTTGTGGGGTTTGTTAACTTTACTGCTGCTGAAACAGAACTTTTTATAGAGTCGTTGGCTGAAAAGGTTACCGAGGCAGAAACACAAAAAACGACAGTCGTTTCTGGGAAAGATGGGTGGTTGTTCTTTGCTCCCGAACTGCGTCATCTGAGCGTTGGGCAATTTTGGGGCGACGCAGCGGCGCGTGTCAGTCGGGCATCAAACCCTGAATTCGCCGACCCACTGCCTGCTATCCTCGACTTCAAGGCACAATTGAACAAGGCAGGTATTGAGTTAATCTTCGTTCCGATACCAGCAAAAGCCACGATTTATCCTGAGATGGTTTCTGAGCACGGCACCGCGACGGCTCGGACTGATGAATACCATCTAAAATTCTACGACATTTTGCGAGAGCACGGTGTAAATGTGCTTGACTTAACGCCACTTTTTCTCAAGAATCGGTTCACTGATGCCGGGTCTGTCTACTGCAAACAGGATACACACTGGTCTGGACAGGGATGTGTGTTGGCAGCAGAAGCGATTGCCAAAGCCATCGGGACACCTGCGTGGGCAGCAGAGATACCTAAACGTGATGTAAAGACCGAAACTCGCACTATGGTAATTGCTGGTGATCTTTGGAAGGAACTCGGCGACGAGAATCTACAGAAGGAGCAATTACGGCTGACTTACGTTAATGTAGGGGTTGGGTTACCCAACCCCTACGCGTGGCAAGCAAGTCCGGTTGTTCTGCTCGGAGATAGTCACTGCCTTGTCTTTCACGCCGGGGCGGGCATGCATGCACAGGGCGCGGGTCTCCCGGACCATCTCGCGCATCAACTCGGGTTTCCTGTGGATGTCGTAGCAGTTCGTGGTTCGGGGGCAACGCCGTCACGATTGAACCTTTATCGACGGCGCGATAACATGAAGGGGAAGCGGGTTGTCGTTTGGTGCTTGAGCGTCCGAGAATTTACGGAGGGACAGGGATGGCGTCTGGTGCCTGTGATTCGGTGAGGTAGGAACAGGCTTGCAACCTGTTCCTACAGTGTTGAGAAGTCTCTATTCAATTTCGTAAGCTATGCTGACGTTAATGGTAACGGTGAGTTCGCCAGCTTGGATAGGGGTGGAGCTACGCGCTTCCTCGGCAGCAAATTCAGCAGCATCAGCAAAAGCAATCGGAGGTCCCGCAGTGCGCGTCGTCTCTGTGATAGTAATCGGTTTTCCGAGGATAACACCACTCGCTTCTGCCAAAGTTTTCGCCTTCGCTTCGGCATCTTTTACGGCTAAGGCACGTGCTTGTGATTGTAAAGGTGTGGGGTCCTCAATCATAAATTGGATCGAGTTTACAACGACAATGTCTCCACCGGCTCCAATGGCATCATCAATTATATCGCTGAGGCTTTCGAGTTCTCGCGCCGTAGCACTGACAGTGTTATTGACCCTGTAGCCGCGGAGCACGCGTCCTTCATCCGTATAGTCGTACTGCGGGTAGATGCTGAAATTCTCAGTTTGAATATCGTTTTCAGCGATGTCGTTGGTTTTCAGAGACGCAATCACCGCTGTCATTGCGCTTGCGGCTATCTCTCGCGCTTCTTCGACCGATGCTTTCTCAACAGACACGCCTAAATAGAGCGTTGCTATATCCGGTTCACCAGTGACCGAACCACTTCCGGTGACGTGGATGCTCCTGCTTTCTGGCGATGGGATTAATGGTGACACAATTTGTTGGTCACATCCGGTGAGAATTATGGCGAGTAGCGAACTAAAACCTAAACACAAGCATTTAAATTTATTCATAATAGATCTCCTTTGATGCGGCATCTGTGCCGCGATTTCCATCTCTGATAGGTCCGCTACTCGGTTTCGACTGCTGGCGCGGGATCCTCCGCTTTGAGTGTATC
>JAPPDN010000668.1 GCA_028824575.1 Candidatus Poribacteria bacterium
ACGATCGTTAGCAGCGGTTGGGACAAGACACTTCGGTTATGGGAGGCAGATACCGTCACCCTCATTCGTACACTCACGGATCATACGAGTTCTGTCGAGAGCGTATCGTTTTCACCGGATGGACAAACGCTTGTTAGCGGGAGTCGAGACAATACGGTGCGTTTGTGGGATGCCAGCACGGGTAATCCAATCCGGACACTCACAGGACATGCAGATCGGGTTAATAGTGTTGCGTTTTCGCCGAATGAAGAGATTTTCGCGACTGGCAGCCAGGACCGGACGGTGCGTTTATGGGATGCGAACACCGCCAACCGCCTCCGCGTCCGCATATTTACGGGGCATACGGGTGGCATCAATAGCGTATCGTTTTCGCCGGATGGAGAGACGCTCATTACTGGTAGTCCAGATGGCACAGTGCTGTTGTGGGAACTCACACCGGGATCCGTTTTTGAGTGAATTTCATGAAATCCGAGTTTTTGTGTATTTTATACCGAACTCATGTCAATAGTTTACCGACACCTACTTCGTCTGACATCGCACGGATTGAAATCTAACAATGTATAGGAGAAAAAATTGTGGCGAAATACATCCAACCCCTTCTTTTCGGGCTTTCTATCTGGTTGATACTCAACAGTTGGACAGTCAGTGCTGACACCGCAACCCCTAAACACTATTACGATTTTCCAAGTGATCCCGAAGGGCAAAGGTATCACCGTTTTTTTCCGGGTCCGGCACCAGAAGGACTCTTTTACGATACCCGGCAGAAAGTCATTGCAAATATTGATGACACCCCGGAAAAAGAGACCATTGTTTCAATAGTTGCTGATTCAGGACATGACGCATTCGCGGGCAACTGGTCACACGCGTTTCTGCTGATTCTTGATGAAACTGAGACAAACGTGCCGAAGAAAAAAGCCTTTTTTAGATTTTTGGATTCGGCCACTTCTGATCTCGATACCCCAGCGAAAGCCGTTGAATTTCAGAAACCACCCTTCGTCTTTAACCTCGGTAGTTATCCGGGGCACGGTATCCCCTTTAAACTCGTTGATTTGACCGGTGATGGCATTTTAGACGTATGGTTTGACCTTGGTGAGGCTATCGCTGTAATTTCGTTTCAGAATGGCGAGTTCAAGGTAGTCTTCAGCTACTATATGAATCCCAGGCATCAGAGTTCAGAGTATGTTGACTTGGATAACGATGGCATCTATGAAATCAAGATTCCATATAGCATCTATATGGTCGATCTGCCTGGGGTGCGATATCTGCGATGGATAAGCCTCTACAAGTGGGATGGAAACACTTACGTCTTGAATAACGAAAGATTCTATGCCGAGAATGACGAGTTCCTCATCGCATTATTGGGCCAGTATAATGATCTGTTGGTTCGATATGGGAGATATGAGCCATACAGTTTCTACTTAGGATTGGTATTCTACTATCGCGGCAATGCCGCAATGGCGAGAAAGCACCTACAATGGGTCGTCGAACACGCTGAGAAGCGAGATTATCCGCAAACCGTTAAAGCAGAAGATTATATTCAAGCCGCTGAGTTCCTCTTGAAAAAACTGGCGAAATCACGAAGATAGATTGGGTTTGAAAAAATTAACTGCCCGCGTCTAACATCAGACGGGTCAAATCGGAGACAAAAACCATGAAGCCATATCTTCAAACCACACTTTTAGCATTTTATATTTTGCTGCTACTCAGTTCTTTTTCTATCGTGAATGCGGATACTTCTAAAACGACAAATTCTGAGATCCGGTATCAACGGTATTCTTGGCGTGAAGGTCAAAAGTATCACCATTTTTTCCCGGCCACTGCACCGAAGGAACTCTCTTACAACACTCGGCTGAAAGCCACCGCCAATATTGATGACACCCCCGAAAGAGAGTCCGTTGTTTTCATGCTGCTTGATGTTCCTACAACGCAGTACTACCCATTCGCAGGCAAGTGGGTCCAAGCATTTCTCTTGATCGCTGATGAAACCGAGGCAGGCGTGTTGAAGAAAAAAGTCTTTTTCAAACTTTTTGATTCGGGGACGCATGCCTTGGAGGTACCAGCCGCAAAATCGATTGAACTTCAGAGTCCGGCGTTCGTCTTCACTGAACCGCCGAAAGATTCTCTTAAGTCTCGCAATGCTCCAACCTTTAAACTCGTTGATTTGACGGGCGATGGCACTTTAGATATCTGGGTTGAATTCGGCTATGCTGTTGCTGTAATTTCGTTTCAGGATGGCGAGTTCAAGGTAGTCTTCAGCTGCTACACGGTTCCCGGGCTTCTGCCTAATGCTGAGTACATTGACTTGGATAGTGATGGCACCTGCGAAATCAAGATACCTTATAGCATACCTGTTGACGAGGTTCCTGGCGCGCCTAACTTGCCGTGGGTGAGCCTCTACGAGTGGGATGGCACCGATTATGTCTTGAATAACCGAAAATTCTATGCCGATAATAACGAGTTCCTCATTCGCCTATTGAACGAATATAATTATATGCTGCTGCGACATGGAAGTATTATCAACTTGTGCGAGACATACAAATTCTACTTAGGGTTGGTACACTACTATCGTCAGAGCGAAATAAGTTTCTCAAGCGTGGCAAACGAGTTGATACGCTACCATTACTATGGTCAGGGCGGAATGCCATCGGAGTTACAGTGGATCCTTGAACATGGACAGAATCAAG
>JAPPDN010000759.1 GCA_028824575.1 Candidatus Poribacteria bacterium
CAAGACCATAGGCAAGGGCAGCAGCTGTAGGTTCATTGATGATCCTGAGTACTTCCAGGCCTGCAATCTTTCCGGCATCCTTGGTTGCCTGTCTTTGGGCATCGTTAAAATAGGCAGGTACGGTAATGACTGCCTTGGTAACTTCCTGACCAAGATAATCCTCAGCCGAGGATTTCATTTTCTTGAGAATAACCGCAGAAATCTGTTCCGGTGAGTATTTCTTGCCCCTGATTTCTACCCACGCATCACCATTGCCACCATCAATGATCTGGTAAGGCAGGGAACTCTTGTTTTTGGTAAGATAGGAATCATTGAAGCGTCGGCCTATCAAACGCTTGATGGCAAAAACGGTATTTTTCGCATTGGTTACTGCCTGTCTTTTGGCAGCTTGGCCAACGAGTTCCTCTTTATCTGTATAAGCAACTATAGACGGTGTGGTTCTGGATCCTTCCGAGTTCTCAACAACCTTGGAATCGGTACCTTCCATTATGGCTACGCAAGAGTTGGTGGTACCCAAGTCAATTCCGATTACTGTACTCATTTATATCCTTCCTGTATGTTAAAATATGTTTATGAACTACTACTGAGTTCCATGGGTTTTGAATTTCTTGATAGTTTCCGATATAGGAATTGTTGGCCATTCCTTCAAGAAACCAGATTCAAATTTCTATTGGCTGTGGTGCAGCAAAAGAAGGTTACCAATAACTTTAAATCCTATTTTACAGGTTGATACTGAGTGGCGAAACCTGCAACTCCTACCTCAGGCAACCCAGCATGCAGGTAAGCAAATATTCCTTTCAATTCCTTCAGATCAAATGCGATTACTGGATATCTTGAAATTGTAAAAATTTATTGATTGCGCGAAGATGACATGCATAGTCCAGAAGCACGGGGTTCACGACAAACCGCAACCATTCTAGACAGTGCCTCCAAGATCCGATAACATTCTGCCAACCCAAACCGAAAAAACTATACCGAGTGGTTGAATATTTTTTTAAAGCTGTTATATTCAACTGTATGGTTGAACATGATCTGAACCGCATCTTCCACGCACTCAGCGATCCTACCCGACGCGCTATCCTTGATCGTCTGGCCGCGGGGGAAGCGACAATAAGCCATCTTTCACGACCCTTTCCTCTCTCATTCGCCGCTGTATCGAAGCATTTGGGCGTACTTGAGCACGCAGGTCTTGTGACGCGTGAAAAGCGAGGACGGGAACGAGTATGCCGGATTAATCCGGCGGCTCTTGAAGACGCTCACAACTGGCTCGAATTCCACGAACACTTCTGGACCAGTCGGCTTGAAGCCCTGGATACGCTTGTCGGAACCTCTCCAGACAATCTGGATGAATAGAGATGACTGGACTCAAACCGTTGGCAGATAAGAGTGAATCGGAAATCTACTTGACTTTGCACCGGGTGATCGATGCACCGGTGGAAGAAGTCTATGCCGCATGGACGGAATCTGAAATGTTACGTCGCTGGATGGCTCCCGGCAACGCCTCGGTCGTTCGAGCGGTCACCGAGGTCGTGGTCGGCGGTACATTTCTGGTCGAGATTCTTGGTGAGGACGGGCGGAGATGGGTCACCTGCGGCACATATCTAGAAGTCGTACCCTTCCGCCGTCTGGTTCACACTTGGCGTTGGGAAGGTAGCGAGGTCGAGACGTTGGTTACGGTCGAGTTTAAACATGCCCCTAGAGGGACGCGTCTGACCTTGACACATTCTCGGTTTGCCAAGGCAGAAGCCCGCGATGAGCATGTGGCTGGCTGGAATAAATGCCTCACGAAACTGAAGGACTTGTGGTGCAAATGAACTTAGATGACCCTACAAGTCGCCCGGATTGGATTTCTGGCGAACTTTATCCGTTTGAGAGCCTATTTTTTACCATGTCTCCCGATCACCAAATGCACTATATCGACGAGGGAGTAGGTGAGCCTATTGTTTTCGTGCATGGCAACCCGTCCTGGTCGTTCGAATTCCGCCATCTTATCCAGGAACTTCGGTCGGATTTCCGCTGCCTCGCTCCTGACCATATAGGCTTCGGCCTGTCATCGCGCAGTGTCCAGCGCGAAGATCATCATCCCGAAAGTCACGCGCACCGTTTCGCAGCCTTGCTTGACCATCTCGATCTTCGTGACATCACGCTCTTCATGAATGACTGGGGTGGGCCAATCGGCCTTGACTTCGCACGCAGACATCCTGAACGGGTCCGTCGACTTGTGATTGCCAACAGCTGGTGCTGGCCAGTCAGCGATGACTTCCACTTCAAATCTTTCAGCTTTTTGATGTCGAGCTGGATCGGCCAGTATCTGATTCGCCATCACAACATGTTCGTGAACAAGGTCATGCCAAAAGCAGTCGGAGACCGCAGCATACTGACGCCGGAAATCATGACCCATTACCGTAATGCCCAACCGTCACCCGCCGCACGTGCTGCCAACGCCGCGCTGCCGGGCTACATAACTGGTGCTAGTGACTGGCTGTGCTCCATCTGGGGCGATCGTGGGGCCTTTGTAGACAAACCGGTGCTTCTGCTCTGGGGCTTGAAAGATATTGCATTCCGAAGGAAGGAACTGGAACGGTGGAAATCCGAACTGCCGAACCATAAATTGTACATTTTCGAGGATTGTGGGCATTTTCTGGCGGAAGAAGCACCAGACAGGGTCATAT
>JAPPDN010000395.1 GCA_028824575.1 Candidatus Poribacteria bacterium
ATCTCTTTTTTACAATAATCCTTTTGTTCACGTTTCCGTTCACTGTATTTGCCCAAGAACACACCTACTTTAGGGATAACGGTAGTGTTAAAACAGTGGCATACTCTCCAGTAGATGCTTCCGTTGCTGCGAGTGGTGGCGGTAATCGTGCGGTAAAGTTATGGGACTTGCAAAACGATACCGTGACAACGTTAGGTTCACACGCTGATACCGTCAATAGTGTTGCTTTTTCCCCGGATGGTCAGCTACTTGTGAGTGGCGGTGATGACTACGCCTGTAAATTATGGGATATTCCACGCAAAAGGCGTGTTGCGATCTTTGAACACATTGTCAACAGAAGTCGTTCACAAGTCAAAGCGGTTGACTTTTCCCGTGATGGACAGATGCTCGCGACCGCGGGGGTGGATGTAAAGTTATGGGATATCCACACGCGTGAGGAGATAGCCACGTTTGAACACGGTAGATGGGTGTTGGCAGTCGCCTTCTCGCCGGATGGACAGTTTCTCGCCACAGGGGACGAGATCGGACAGGTTAACGTCTGGGATATTCAAAAGCGGAGCATTGTTGTCCAATTTGAAGCGGATTCTACGTCTATCTATACTGTTAAATTTTCTCCTGATGGCAAAGTCCTTGCTGGGGCCGGATACGATGGAAATGTCAATTTGTGGAAAGTCCAGAGTTGGGAACGCTTCGGCAAGCTTAGCTCTCACGGAACGGCCTATACAATCAGTTTTTCACCGGATAGCAAAACCCTCGCCAGCACAGGGTACGAATCTGTGAACCTCTGGAAAGTTGAGAGCGGCGAAAAAATAGCCACGCTCACAGAACACATCGGATGGGTGAATGCTGTCGCCTTTTCCCCAGAGGCGGATACGCTCATTAGCGGTGGCGACGACGAAACACTCCGAATCTGGGACATCACACCTTACGATGCCACGCCTCAGGATATGGTACGGATTATCTATTTCCTCCCCCGCGATCGCAGCATGCAACCCGATATTTGGAATAAACTGGATACGCTCATAAGAGATGTGCAAAGTTTCTACGCCAACCAGATGGAAATCAACGGATTCGGTAGAAAAACCTTCACCTACGAAACCGATGAGAACGGAGATACACTTATCTATCGCGTTGATGGACAGTTTAACGATTGGCACTATCATACAGAAACACAAAACAAGGTCTATACCGAAGTTGCATCTCAGTTTGATATGGAGAAGCACGCCTATCTTATCGTTGTGGACATCAGCAGTGAAGCCATTGAAGAAGAGCATACATGCGGAGTCGGTGGCGGTCATTGGCTTGAAGATGAAATCGTAGTAAGAACGCGTGGCGGATACGCAGTCGTCCCGGCATCCGGTCAGTGTTTTGATGGCGAAATTGGCACACAAGTGACGGCGCACGAACTTGGGCACGCCTTCGGCTTAGAGCACGACTTCCGCAACGATACCTTTATTATGTCCTATGGCGCGGCACCTGATCGGCTATCTCCATGTGCCGCGGGTTGGTTAGCTGCGAGTCGCTTCTTTAACGCTGACCAAACCGCCTTCAATGAACCCACAAGGCTACAGATGCTCACGTCATCGTCTTACGCGCCGAACGCTGAAAACCTTCGCCTCCAATTTGAGGTGACCGATGCAGATGGTATCCATCAAATACAGTTAGTTGTTCCAACGGTTGAAGAGGATCCTGCATCCGGTGTCAAGTTGCACAGTTGTAAGGACGGACATACCCAAAGTAGTCCCTTTGAATTTGAGGCACCGACATTAACAGCACACCGAATGAACACCGTAACACTCCAAGTGATTGATGTGTATGGAAATATCACACGTCAGGACTACACGCTTAGAGCAGATGATACCCTCCTTGTCCGAGACCCAGTCGATGTCAACGGCGACGGGACGGTTAATCTTGATGACCTTATGCTGGTCGCCGAAAATTTCGGCGAAACTATTCTGAGCGATGCTGATCCGAATCCAGATGTTAATAGGGACGGTGTTGTCAATATTATAGACATCTTCTTGGTTTTCGCGCAGCTGGATGATGTGCCGACAGCACCCGCGTTGCACGCACTCACAGCAGCAGACCTACGGGAATGGATTAGCCAAGCCAAAAGCCTTGATATTTCAATAGACCCTTCACGCCTTCCTGCTGATGCTCTGGAAAAAGGCATTGTTATCCTGGAACAACTCCTTGCAATGCTGGAACCAACAGAAACGCTGCTCTTGCCAAACTATCCGAATCCGTTTAACCCGGAGACGTGGATACCGTATCAACTCGCCGAGCCAGCGGATGTGGTATTGCACATCTATTCTGTGAAGGGGGCATTGGTGCGGACATTGGCGTTAGGGCATCAATCTGCAGGAATGTATCATAACAAAAACCGTGCAGGGTATTGGGATGGGCGGAATGCGCGGGGTGAGGCGGTTGCGAGCGGTGTCTATTTCTATACGCTAACGGCAGGAAATTTCACAGCAACGCGTAAAATGTTGATACAGAAATAGTATCAAATGACCCATAGGATGGCTGGAATTGGGGTATTCCTGCGGATTTCTGGGGATTGCTTCGCGTACGCCGCAGAATCGCACGATTACGAATCCGTCTGTTTTGAGATAAAAATATTTGACTCTATATCGGATATTGTTGTATAATACTACATATTAAGA
>JAPPDN010000983.1 GCA_028824575.1 Candidatus Poribacteria bacterium
ACCGTATTTAATCCCATTTGGTGAATCGCATGCGCGAATTCGTGCACCAGAATGTTCTCAGTCGAATAAGGGTCGCCTGAGTAGTTAAGCAAGTTTTCCTCACCACAACTGACAGCGGGTCTTGCCGGTGTAGAACCCAAACCGCGTGCGCGTCGATCCCAATAATAGTCGGGTTGGAGATCGCTGTGTTCGGGAATCTGCGTTGTGAGTTCGTTATATGCCATCACAGCAAAACGCACGTTATTTTTTGCGAGTGCCTGCAACACATCCTGACGATGGCCGACCATCTGCCGAATGAGCCACACCGCCTCCTTCACAGCATAAGGACTCACCTTCGCTGATGCAACAACAGGCAACCCTTCCACATCAAGCCACTGCACATAAAACGGATCCAATTTAAAAGTTTCGCGAACAGCAGCTGGCGGAGGTATAGGTTCAGAAATATTGACGCTCTGCGCCATCGCAGCCAGTTGAATTGAGGAAAATAGCACGCAAACTATGAAAACGCCAATTAGATAAAACATAAATCAGCCTCGTTTTTTATTTGTACTGTCCTGCCCGATACTTCAGTTCTTGCCAGATGGCGCGCATCTGCCATACCCGTCGAAACGCCCTTCGCCTCCCCGCCAATTCGGAGTTTTTCCCATGCATCTGCCATACCAAGTTATCCGTTATTCAGAAATCTTTTTGTAAGTCTTTGATTTTGCGTGGCGGGACTTATTTCTCAGACTCCATACGCTGCCAACAAAATTGCTGTCAATCAGTTGTTGAAAAATTCGATGACGCGCCGAGGATTTAAGTTCAAACTGATCTGTTTCCGGTGAAAACGGATAAAGGTCGGCTTCACCCGCCAGCACAACAAAGTATTTACCGCGGTTATTCGGAAGGAAAATAGGGCCTTTCCATTCCAAATATTCAACTACCGGTGGTGTCCCCGGGATAGACATTCTCGCGTGGAGGAGAACCTCTGTCCTGTCCCGCAGCTTGATAGAAGCAGGGAGTTTGTTTTCGAGTCGGATGTCACCGTGAAAATATGGGGTACGAAAAAACATCCGCGCCGAGAAAGCCAAAAGCTTGGATGAATTAAATGCGTACGGCAGATAGTATCCGTCCAAACTCATCTCGTCTTCATTAAGGCAAATCCCAATGGCAATACCAAACTCCCTACACTTGAATCCCTTCCACTTCGCATCTATCGCGCTGAGTAGGAGAACCGCCCTACCCGCTTCCTGGTATGGGAGGAGATTCTCCTTGCGCAATACGGCTTCCCAGAACGATAAGTCCGCTGTGCCGTGAAGGGTTACCTCTTTGACATTGTAAAGATCCGCGACATATTTAAGGGTAGGGTTTGAAGCATTAGAATTACGCAATTTTATATTCCTTTACATGATACGCAATGTGTTATTCGGAAATCAGATGAATGCCCGAGGCTGGATGCGAATTCTCAGGATTTCGCATCCAGCCTTTAGTATCAAATAGAGGCCCAGTCTCACAAAAGAAAGATGATTCTTCTCAATCTAAATGGTACTTCAGTTCCGCCCAGGTCGTTGTTAATTTGCCTGCAGCTTCAACGGACAACGCTGATCCGCCACCAAATTCAACATCAATTTCAAATTCATGAATTGTCTCGTGTACGTCCTGCTCCCTGGGTGTTACAGGTTTCTTCCAACGGTCTTTGTTCGGCTTTCCTTTAGGTACTTTCGTTGCCTCAACATCGGGCATCGAATCCACAATTTTCGACACATCCCATACAGGAATTTCGCCTATAGGTGAGAGTGTAGCGATATTGGCTGAACGTGCGATTTCAACCCCATTCATCCACAGAATGTAGGAGTCGTCATAGTCAACCCGAAACATAATTTTTTTTGATGTAACCGCTTTAGGTACATCAAAGTGATAACGCGTGTAAAGTGAGCCAACCTCCCCTGATTTGATTTCCGTATTGTCATCACCATCACCGTAACCGATGCTGATGATGCCCTTTTTCCAGTTCGTATCGTCAAATTCGAGTTCAGTCCAACCATCAACGTCTTTATCAGGAACATGATATCTCACCTCAAAGCCCTCGTCAAAAATAACATCCTTTCCGACGGTGAGTTGGATAATAAGTGTCATATCACTACTGCTGAATCCATCATTATAACACCCCGCGGCAAGCACATTATCTTTTGTAAAAAGCTCAGGGGTATCGAAGGCATAAGCGAGAGATGTGAATACACAGCAGAAGCATAGGTATAAAAGAATTTGCTTTGTCATTAAAATTTCTCCTTATTCATTTTAAAGCGTTCTGAGTGAGAAACGAAATACCGGAAGCACTGCTCCGACGCGATTCCACTTAAGGCCGACCCCAAAAAGTTGATTAAGGGAAAGGTGCCTACATCAGAATCCTATATCTCCAAAATTGATTCCTAACCACACAATATTAGAGGGATTTGTGTTTAAAGAGGTTTTGTGCTCAGCCTCGTCTATACCTTCACGCTGCACCCTCCAATGACTTTTTAGCGAATCATGATTCAGTCCTCCTATAACTTGCATAAGTGCCGTATCTGCTGGGAGTTAAGCATAAATGTTTTTCATCTGCCAAGCATCCAGCGATTTGAGTTCACACGCTTGCCCTTGTGAACGCAAAGATACACCAACACTCTCTGCCTTGTCAGGATAAACG
>JAPPDN010000474.1 GCA_028824575.1 Candidatus Poribacteria bacterium
CCCGGAAACCGTTTGAGCATGCACAGAATGATGCAAGCAGATAACCAGCATTATAGAAAGAAAAAGTGCTAACACACTTATCAGGGAAGCGAAGCGTCGCGCGCAATATTTGCGACTCCTACGAGTTCTCATATTATTAAAGTCTCCCACCTTTTCTGGTATCTCATATTTCCCACAATAGTACATTGGGGTATCTGGCCGAGGACACCTACAAACCTACAAAGCCATATTGTGCGGCGCGAATCCGTTACCGGCTTGTAATATGGAATACAACCTGTTGATCCTTTTTTATTTTTTGTCGTCTCGGCATCCTTGGCTTCTCCAAATATCCGCTTTTTGGAGTCCATTGTTACATAATCTCAGCAATAATTAGATATATTTTATACTATTACCGCAATTTTTGTCAAATTAAAATTTGCATTTACAGTTTTTATGCGTTAAAATATAATTCACGCCTTCGTCTCTCCACTGAAGCAGGATGCTCTTAAATAAAACTGCACCTCATGATAATTTATGGAAGCGATGCTAAAACTAAAAGAACTCAGAGGCAGTTCAACGAGGTCTGCCTGTCTGAGCCAAAGGAGTCAAACGTGAACAAAGAGCCCCAAGAATCAAAGGTTGACAAAGTCGTCTCACGCATAAAAATGCGTCGTCGCGAATTAAAGTTAACCCAAACAGAACTCGCTAAGGAAGCGAATCTAACGCCCGCCGCAATCTCGCAATTTGAATCGGGAACTCGTAAGCCCTCGTTCAAGACACTTTCCAGCCTCTCTGATGCTTTAAAAGTCACGACCGATTATCTACTCGGAAAAGCGGAGAAAAGCCACAATGACCTCTTAGCCGACCCGAAGATCAATGCTATGTTCAAAGGAATGATGAAATTTACAGAGAAAGACAAAGAAACGCTCTACGAGTTTTATGAATTTCTCAAAACGAAAGCGGAGTCACAGACGGCATCAACAGAAGAAACATCTTAGGATACGGAGCAGTGGGCTACCTATCCAACGAGATTCAATCGTTATGCGAGGACGCGACTTTAGTATAGAAGATAGTCCCCAATTGGTCTTTGCTTAGATTTTGTACATTCCTGGACGAATTGCTTTTTATATTGCTTCAAAAGGTTTGGCGAAATTCACACAGTTTTATTTAGGACGTTCCAGAATATGTACTTTTCTAAGCATTGACTAATAAAACCACTTTACCGAAATTTTGACGGTTCTCTAACAATGAATGCGCTTCACCGGCACGGTGAAGCGGCAAAGTCCTATCTATAATAGGCTCCAATTTTCCTTGCGCAGCAAGCTGGACAAGTGTTCGGAGCTCAGTTACCGTGCCGAGGGCGGAACCCATTACAGTGAGCTGCTTTTGATACAGTTTTCGGATATTGATTGTCCCAATGTTTCCTGTTGTAACACCACAGGAGACGAGTCTCCCATTTTTAGCCAGACTCGCAATACTTTGTTCCCATGTCGCAGCACCGACATGTTCAAGCACAACGTCCACGCCTCGTCCATCCGTAGTATCAAGCACAACTTCTGAGAAATCTATGTCTTTGTAGTTAATCGTAATGTCTGCCCCCATCTGGCGTGCGCGTGCGAGTTTCTCATCGCTACTTGCGGTAGCAAAGACTCTTGCACCGGTCAATTTTGCGATTTGCAGCCCCGCGCTTCCGACACCACCCCCTACCCCAAGAATTAAGACATCCTCCCCCGGACGCAGCTGGGCACGGGTCATCAACATGTGCCATGCCGTGAGATATGCAATCGGCATCGCAGCAGCGTTAATGAACGAAAGAGTATCTGGTATCCGAATCGCGTTTTGGGCGGGGACTTTCACATATTCTGCGTACCCGCCGTTGGTTTGGAAGCCGATGAGTTCCTGCGTGTCGCACAAATTTTCGGCATCACTATGGCAATCACTACAGACGCCACACGGAATGCAAGGCGCGAGCACAATTCGCGTTCCGACTGCAACCCCGCAGCCCGTATCACCCACCTCAGCAATTGTCCCAGCGATGTCGGATCCGAGTATGTGTGGGGTGTCTCCTCGACTGAGTTTCGTCGCTATTTCTGGTCGGTTTCGTCGTGCATGGAGATCCAAATAATTCACCGCACAGGCTTCGACTTTAACAAGCACCTCGTTAGCACCAAGTGTTGGCTTGGGCACATCTGTATACCGAAGCACCTCCGTGCTGCCTTGTTCTGAGAAAACAACTGCTTTCATATTTTTCATTGGACAGGAAAACAGGCAATAGGTAGGACAAATTTTCGGTTGGCAGCCTAAAGCCTATGTAATTCATTTAAGCAATCAGAAAGTCCTAATATCTGTAATTCTCTGGAGACATAATTGAGGACAGCCTTTTCCAAGGCGAAAGGGTAAGTGAGTCCGTGCTGTTCTGCAATGTCCGGTCCCCAACGTTGCATAATAGTTGTCAACCGGAGATGTGCTTTTGCAATACTTTCTCTATCAGTGCCTTCCATTGTTAATGCAGTCTCAATTTCTTCTCTAATCACTTGTGGGATAAAAGCGTTAATGTTTTTTATCCCTCTATTCCTTTGTTTTCCATTTCCTATAATTAGCACCTCTGTCAGCGACATCACAACAAATGTAGTCCCCATAAATCCAGCGATATGCTCCTCGCGTCCTAAAACCGTCG
>JAPPDN010000188.1 GCA_028824575.1 Candidatus Poribacteria bacterium
CTACGGTTACGCACTCTGGGAGAACGTCAAGGAACAACTGGATACCCGTTTCAAGGAGACAGGACACCAAAACGCCGCTTTTCCGCTCTTTATTCCGATGAGCTTTATTGAGAAAGAGGCGGAACACGTCGAAGGTTTCAAACCTGAACTTGCTATTGTCACCCATGGTGGCGGAAAAAAGTTGGAAGAACCGCTTGTGGTGCGTCCGACATCTGAAACCATCATCGGCTATATGTATAGCCAGTGGATCCAGTCTTACCGTGACCTACCTGTGCTTATCAATCAGTGGGCAAACGTAGTCCGTTGGGAGCCGCGTACCCGTCTTTTCCTGAGAACGACGGAATTCTACTGGCAGGAAGGGCATACTGCACACGCGACACACGCGGAAGCAGAAGAGGAAACGCTCCGCATTCTGGATATCTACGCCGATTTCGCAGTCAACGAAGCCGCGATCCCTGTTATCCCGGGACGCAAGAGCGAAAGCGAAAAGTTTCCCGGTGCGCTTACCTCTTATACCATCGAGGCGATGATGGGTGATAAACGCGCCCTCCAAGCCGGTACATCGCACGATCTCGGACAGAACTTCGCCAAAGCCTTTGAGATTCAATATCTCGATGCGAATCAGAAACAGCAATACTGCTGGACAACGAGTTGGGGAGTCAGCACGCGGATGATCGGTGCGATTATCATGGCGCATGGGGACGATCAAGGGTTAGTCCTACCGCCGAGACTCGCGCCCACACAACTCGTCATTGTACCAATTGTTCCGAAAAACAGAGAGGATGATAAGCAAGCAGTCATGCAAGCCGTTGACGGTATTTGTGAGACCTTGGACGGTGTCCGTTATCACGTTGACGATAGGTTCGACTATTCACCCGGATGGCGATTTAACGAATGGGAACTCAAAGGTGTGCCGCTGCGTATTGAGATAGGTCCCCGGGACCTGAGCAACCAGCAGATCGTTCTCGCACGTCGTGATATACCGGGCAAAGAAGGCAAAACGTTCGTTCCGATTGACAACGCTGCGGGGACGGTAACACAGATGCTCGACACCATTCAAGCGGATATGCTGAAACGAGCGACAGAATTTCGGGATGCAAACACCTTTGAACCCGACACTTACGACGCGTTCAAAGAAGTCATTGAAAATGGATTCGCGCGCGCACGCTGGTGCGGTGACGCAGCGTGTGAAGATCAGGTTAGCGAGGAGACGCAAGCAACTATCCGATGTATCCCAATGGAACAACCCGATGGTGATGGTGAATGTATTGTCTGCGGTCAATTTGCAGCGGAGATCGCAGTCTTTTCTCGCGCATATTAAATTAGTCATCAGTTATCATGACGTAGGTTGGGTTGAGTGGTAAAGCTACAGGCACCTTTTCGCTATACACGACGTTCCGTTCTTCAATGAACCATTCGGGTAGATAGGTGTAGCGAAACCCAACATCCGAAACGGTGTTGGTATCATAATGCGTTGGGTTTCACTCGGTTTTTGGTGATTTCAGGGTTCTCTGCTTCCCAGAAAACATTGTGCCGTGTGCGATTTTTAGTAGGTCCCCCTTCAACCCAACCTACAGGACTACAAAGCATTAACTGACGACTGAAAGGATTACGCAGTAATCCGTACTGATAACTGAAAACCTATAACTGACAACCGACTGCTGACAGCCGATAACTTGAAAAAAATATGAGTATACTCGTTAATAAAAATACAAAAGTGATCGTTCAAGGCATCACGGGTCGTTCTGGACGCTTTCATACGGAACAGTGCGCAGCTTACGGCACCCAAATTGTTGCCGGGGCAGTCCCCGGTAGAGGCGGGTCTGATGTAAACGGCATCCCCGTATATGATACTGTAGTGGAAGGCGTTGCAGCAACAGGTGCAGACACCTCACTGATTTTCGTCCCTGCGCGTTTCAACGCGGCGGACTCTGTCATGGAAGCAGCGGAGGCTGGGGTGTCGCTTATCGTCTGTATATCTGAACATGTCCCGGTACTTGATATGGTTAAGGCGAAAGCGTACTTGAAGACAGGCAATTTTGACAATCCGTTTATCATCCCGAACGGTCCTCCGAGGCTCATCGGTCCGAACTGTCCGGGTATCATTACCCCCGGCGAATGCAAAATCGGTGTGATGCCTGAGTTTGCCTACACTCCGGGCAATGTTGGCATCGTTTCTCGAAGTGGAACGTTAACTTATGAAGCTGCCTATCAACTGAAACGACTCGGCATCGGGCAGTCCACGTGTGTCGGTATCGGTGGCGACCCTGTGATCGGGACAAACTTCGTTGATGTCCTGAAGCTTTTTGAAGCAGACGACGATACACACGCCGTTGTTTTAATCGGTGAAATCGGTGGAACGGCAGAGGAAACGGCTGCACAGTTCGTGAAGGACGAAATGACAAAGCCTGTCGTAGGTTTTATTGCCGGACAGACCGCGCCCCCCGGAAAACGGATGGGACACGCGGGGGCAATCATCTCCGGCGGACAAGGCACCGCTGCAGACAAGATTCAGGCACTCAAGGCTGCTGGAATTACCGTTGCGGATAGCCTCGCCACCATTGGGGAAACTGTGGCAGAAATTCTGCTTTAAATGAGGGTTGTCATTGTTAAGTCATCCCCAGAACATGAACCCTAAACAGAATTGAAT
>JAPPDN010000534.1 GCA_028824575.1 Candidatus Poribacteria bacterium
AAGAACTCCTCTCAACGCAAGGCATTTTTGAGTCCAATATGTTCTTTTTCTGTTCAATTTGCGTAAGTCCTGAATTAATTGCATGGACTTGCGGTCAAGAAAGTTCACACTCATTTCGACAATACCGTGAGCGAAATACAATGCTTTCACATATAAGGAGATTTTCTAATGTCCCGTCGTTCTATTCTATCAAAAGCTCAGAAAGCAAGCCGCAAAAATGTTTTTGTGATGCTAAGCACTCTTCTTTTTGTTGGTGTTGTGACCGATGTTTCAGCGATTACCCCACAAGAAGTTATGGAGAATGCCTTAAAGGTTTATGAAGATATTGATAATTACAAGGCAATCGTTCAGACCTATGAGGCAGATTCAATGGAGGCATCAGGGCGTATTTTTCAGGTCCAGCAGCCCATAATCTCCTTTAATCTGTTTTTTCGGAAACCGGGTGAACACGTCGTTGGACAGATCAGCAAATCTCGTCACGGGATATTCCGCGTTGAGGTGTTAAGCGCACTCAGACGTTTGAGCGAAATAGAATTGAAGCTCGAAGCGCGAGAAGTGCTGCTGGGGCAAAACTGTTATGTATTGGCATGTACATCCCCAGATGAACCGGATACACTCATAAAACTCTGGATTTCGCCAACGGACTGGACAGTTCAACAATTTACGCTCATTATGAAGTCTTTAACCTTGGCGAATACACAGTTTAAATATCCGCCTGGGGGCAAAAGACGGGTACGATTTCTCCCCGTGGAAACGCGGAGTTTCTTTCCACTCTCTAAAAAAGTGCTGATTAATCGTATTACGGACTACCGTGTGAATACGCGTCTGCCCTCGGCAGTTTTTGAAGAAAATAACGAACAACCCAGGTAATAGATGGAGGCTAAACGATGCACAATTTCAAGAAAGTCACTCTCGGAATTTTCATACTACCTTTACTGTTAATTTTCCAATCTGTGAGTTACTCACAACAGATTACCAAACCCGTAACCTATCATTATAAATTTGCGCCACAATTTGGGCTACTGGGTGAGGGCATCGATTGGGAAAAGTATATCCCCGGAGAAGATTCACCCTTCGCGGCGCATTTCAAATTTCTATTGTCTCCACCGACTTTTGAAGGAGAAATGAACGCAGCTGTAACCCTTGATCTCGATCAAAAAGATCCGACGCTGAGTGTTCAACCGAGGTTCGTCACGGATGATGGTAATACATTTGTCGGTAAGTTTGAAAGCCAAGGCGGTGTGATAATTACAGGAGACATCGTCATTGATTTTTCTGTTTTACCTTTTTTTAATGATACACGAAAACACCGAATACCGATTTTTAAGAACCTTGAAAATCTCAGTAAGATCCCAGGGACAGGTCCAATAATTGAAAAATTTGGAAAAATTGCCGCGAAACTTGACACATTAAAGGATAAGGGTTGGGATACAACAGAACACGCTCATTCCTTACTCCTTGAAGAAGATGAATCCATTCGATTAGAGGAGGTTGGGATACGAAATATTTTTTCTCTAAAAGCTACAGACTCAACCCAAGATTCAACCGAGGAAGAGGAAAGTGCACTTGAATTTACGCTAACAGACGCGACTATTATTGCGGCCCATACAACGGCTGCTACAACAACAGGTGGAGCCGGAGTAGTCGCATTAGATGCCGTTGATGATACGCTCATAAAAGAAATCAAGGAGGAGCTCGGCGATGCGGGACTTAAGGTAAATTTAGGAATCCTGACTCCATTAACACTTTCCAGTAGTGGGGTCTATTTAGACGGTAAATTTGCAACGCGTAAAGGGCAACCTATTGTAGCTTGTGGTTTAGATTCAGATCTGGGTTTTTACGGTTTAGACCGAGACTCCGGACTTTACACGTTATCTACAAATTATGTTGGCAACCTCAAGATGGAAGTTGACTTCGTTGTTAGTTTTGATCTGTTTTATAATGTCAGTCCTCTCGGAATCACCCTCTGGAGCGGCGGAATAGAGGTTGCTGAACAAAGAATCGGTATTACTGACAAGGAATTTACGCTGAATTTTGAACCGACAGCCCCCGTTAAATTTGAGGTTGATGCCGATAGTCTTATGGAAGCGTATCGTGAGGAGGCGACGGCGGCAGAAAGGTTCGCGCAAGATTTTCAGCATTTCACACAATGGCACCTACCTGAGGGGACCGAAATGCGTCTCGGCTCCGCCGTGTCTGCGATAGCATATTCCCCGGATGGCTGTCAAATTGCGGTTGCGAATTGGAACGGTAGCACCTCAATCTATCGCGGCAATCTCCACTCTATCGAAAAGCAGAAATTCTACATAGGTACGAACGGTGGGTTGGATCGTTTAAGTTTCAGTCCGGATGGTAAAACCCTCGCAGGTGGGGCAGGCACGACGGTATGGTTGTGGGATGTTGCTACGCGCGCACTTAAAGCCATTATGAGTCATGATCGCCCGTGGGCTGCCTTCCACAGGTCTTATTGGATCACTGGTTTAAGTTTCAGCCCGGATGGCAAAACCCTCGCAAGTGCTAGTAGTAGCTCTGCGAGCTGGAGCGAGGTGGGATTGTGGGATGTTGAGACAGGAACACTCAAGGGCATCTTAGGACACGGTCACGGGGCAAGTTTCAGCCCAGATGGCAAAATACTCGCAACA
>JAPPDN010000805.1 GCA_028824575.1 Candidatus Poribacteria bacterium
GGCGCTGCTTCGTTCCGGTGCGTCGCCCCGCTGCTGGAACACTACGGGATCGCGACCGCCGAAGAGGTGGACATTGACACCATTCCCCGGCGGGTCCGGGAGGAAATCGTCGCGGCGAAGCGTCCCGTGGTTATTCCGCCGCACATTGGGGCGTGGGCGAGATTGTCTTAGAAAAACCTACTAATGCATTGAATGGAGTTGGTATGACTTAATTACTCTTGACGTATTACGTACATCGTAATAGACTGTATATGATCCGATCATTTGCCAACAAGCAAACGAAGAACGTGTTTAAAGGGATTCGTGAAAAGACCGTACCTGATCATTTACTCAATCGTGCGCGAACCAAGTTGGACCGGATCAACTATGCAAAAGTCCTCCGCGATCTAAACACACCTACAAGGAACAGGCTGGAACGACTGGTCGGTGTTCGTAAGGAACGGTATAGTATACGCGTTGCTATGGATGGGAGGGTCGAGAAATATGAGTGCAAGAGACCGGTTCAAGATAACTATAAAGTGCACGAAATGTGGTGATACAGAGAGAGTGGATGTATCAGAGGACGATCATCGGTTTATAAAACATCCTGGTTTTCGTATAGACTCGCAACCACAACGGTTTGTCGTGCTTGAAATATCAACCTACAGTCAAAAAACCAAAGTTAAGTGCGCAAAGTGTGATACAGAATTCTACCTTTGAAATACAACTGGTACGGTTAGATGCGAGTATTAGAGCGTCCTACGAAGAAATCCTCTTTGTCATGAACCACCCAATTATGAAAGGTATCCCTGTGAAGTGTGTGATTAGCTTTGACTGGGAGATGCCGATCCAGAAGAGTACCAAGAACTCTATAACATGTTGGAATCGTTATAAGTAGAAAGAGTCCTAATTTCCCAATGGGTGGTTGTTATGTCAGCTGAGAAGCATGCCCAATTACCGCATCTTCGTCTTGAACGCTTCCTCAAAACAACGATCGAAACTTGGTCAGAAACCTTGTCAACTACTCCAGTAGTATCCTCATCACCAAAGTAAGCGATGTTAATTTCCAACTCGTGGGTTATGGCATATAAGACCTCACGATTTACTTTCGATCCTGGTTCGATGTAAACTCCATCCTGCCACCAAAATACTCTCATCTTTACCCCCCATAGTTCTCAATGCCTGGATTCATAGAACAGTTTCTATTCCGGTTGATAACTAACGCAGTCAGTCGGTTCACACGCAGGACGGTGAGGGCGATCTTGAAGGGCATATTCCGTTGAATTAATATCATGTTATGCAATCGTATTTAAGTCCCTAAATAAAGAGGACCAAATATGACAAACAGAATAGCGACACATCCAGGTGCGCTACTTCTCGAGCAGATCCGGGAGATGGGTCTTACAGTCAACGGACTGGCACGTGACATAGACCTTCCAGCTACGAGACTTCATGAAATCGTACATGAAAGGCGCGGTGTGACCGCTGAAACCGCCATTGCCCTGGGTGAGTATTTCGACCAGACTCCGGAATTCTGGATGAACGCCCAGAAAACTTATGAGTTATCCAAGGAACTGGTAACGAATGGCAAGGAAATCCGTTCCCGGGTACGCCGTCATGCCAGAGACCTTTCCAAGGCAATAGAAGCCGCACGCGTTTGAATGCGGACATAGCCACCATTCCCCGGCGGGTCCGGGAGGAAATCGTCGCTGCGAAGCGTCCCGTGGTTATTCCGCCGCACATTGGGGCGTGGGCGAGGAAAGTGTGAAAATCAATAGCGCCGCTTTCGATTTTCACTTTTGTTGCGACATTGAGACAAATCGCTATTAAAGTTAGGCTGACATAAGGCCTGATACTGTCAGTGTATTCAATACAGGCTACAATACAGGGCCGATTTAGTTCTGTATTAAAGTCAGTATGCTATAAGCACCGTACTAAATTACGAATGATTTCGTGCCTATCGCCAACCTATCTTCACCTTGCCATTTCTCCCCTAGCACACTATATTAAACGGTCTTGAATCCGCTCTAACAGTAACCTGAACAGGAACTTATGAGCACCGAAAAACCTTACCGGGATTTCATTCGCGAAATCATCGACGCGGACATGGAGAACGGGAAGTTCGGGGGCAAGGTGTATACACGATTCCCTCCGGAGCCGAACGGCTATCTTCATATCGGTCACGCCAAGTCGATATGTTTGAATTTCGGGGTGGCGGAAGAGTACGGGGGCCTGTGCAACCTCCGTTTCGACGACTCGAATCCGGAAACGGAAAACGTGGATTTCGTCGAGGGGATCAAGCGGGACATTCGGTGGCTGGGATTCGACTGGGAAGATCGCCTTTACTTCGCCTCCGATTACTTCGATCAGCTGTATGCCTATGCGTTGCGACTCGTGGACCAGGGCGACGCCTACGTGGACAGCCTGACCTGGGAAGAAATGCGTGACCACCGCGGTACACCCACGGAACCGGGCCGCAACAGTCCGTACCGCGATCGGACGGCCGCAGAAAACCGGGCTCTCTTCGAACGCATGCAGGCCGGGGAGTTTCCGAACGGCACGCATGTACTGCGGGCACGGATCGACATGGCCCATCCGAATCTGACGATGCGCGATCCCGTGCTGTACCGGATCCGGCACGCCCATCATTACCGCACCGGGG
>JAPPDN010000392.1 GCA_028824575.1 Candidatus Poribacteria bacterium
CCCAAAAAGCGTTAGGATGTGTACCGTGTGCCTCAACCTCTGGGATTGGAATAGGTTTATCCCAATGTAATCCATCTGGCGAAAACGCGACTGTCATTTGTGGCTCGCCGCAGAAGAACATCTTATAACGTCTTGACGGATCGGTTTCCCGTGCATCCTTAAAAACCCCAGCACCGTTTACGCGGCGCATGACAATGTTGTTCTGTTTGTTGTCATCAAATTCAATAAATCCGAGTTCCGGTTTTTCCCAGTGGATGCCGTCTGTCGAGAAAGCGTAGCAGAGACCCATCTCCCGACGATTCGGCTTCACATCCATGTAATTCCCAAAATCAGGATGCCGTTTTTCTGGTGGTGTATGCGTTACCCGTTCATCTACAATAAATGGGTTATACCAACATTTGTAGCGTTCATTTTCCGTGTCATAGATGACGTTGGCGTAGACATTATCGAAACGCGGCTCCCACGGTTTATCCTCACCAAAGAGTGGATTCTGCGGATGTTTGGTAACTTCGCCAAGCGTCAATTTCGCCGCTACGACTTCATCAATGATGCGGTCATCCAGAACAAGATAGCGGACTTCTTGTAGAGGCATTGGGTTCTCCGATAAACGTAGACGTTAAATCGTCCCGTCTTCCCGTAGGAGCGAGTTTTGCTCGCTATCTTCCGAGCCAAATTTATTTCTTTAGCAGTCTAAACCCGAAAGGGTGAAGTGTGTAATTAGGAAATGGGATCTATTACGGTTAGACGTGGCGAGACTGTAAACCTCGCCGGCGAGAGAGATGACGTGCCCTTGTGGTTTTATCAATAGCCACGTTTTACTTTTGCCCAAGTCGTTGAGAGTTTGTCTGCTGGATCAACAGCAAAGGTGCCGCCAATGTTTTGGTTGATTTCTGCTTCGCTGAGTGCTTTGTCATACGCTCGAACGATCGCAAAGGATCCATTAAAAGTTCGACGGCGTTCATCGTAAGAATTCGCACCGATTGAGATGTCGTTTATCGGTAACTTCTTGTCGAATTCAAAACCGGCTTGTTCGCTGACCTTTTTACCGTCTTGATACGCGATAATCGACTTGCCGCTTGTGCCAACAATTGCTATCCAGGTCCATACACCTTCCTCAAGTTTAATGTTAAGGGGTTGCACGCCTTGCTTGCCGCCCTTGGCATGGATAGAGGTGTCCAGATTCTGACCACCAACGATCCAAAGCCGAATTCCCTGCTTGCCTTCCCTCGGACTGTTCTGGAAACCGGCGAAATGATGCTCCTCAACAAAGAAGTCGCCATTGCGTCTACAAAGAAATTCCAATGTCCAGTCCTCAAAAAACAGTGGTGTGTTTTTGGCTGGTGGACCTCCAAAAGTTTGCAGTGATTCTTTGGTTGTGTAGTACTTTACATTCTGTTCGTTGATACCGAGGGCGGGAATTTTAATTGCGCCTTCTTCGAGTGTCGGTGCTTTGTCCGCTTCAAGTAAGTCACCACCCTCAGTGCCCAGATTTTTCCAAGCTTTTGGATGCGCAGGGTTGTCAGCGGCATTGAGATAGAGGACAGGATCGGATACAATATTCGCAGATGCGATGATGCACGCTATTGATAGCAGAAATAGCGTAGTACAAATTGAAATAATGGCTTTCATTTTAAGTGTCTCCTAAAGACGGGGATAGGCTAACAGTTTAGTAGGGTTTGTAGAACAAATGATCAGACGCCAGTATAGCACAAGGGAAACTATCTGTCAAAGAAATTATGAGGGCATGCTTTTGGAGGTAACTACGGTGATTCTAACGAAATATCCAACGTTTCTGGGAATAAACACTCGGTGTCATTACACGGTTGATAGGTGAGTTTGAGTGTGATTGGGACGTTTTCCTTGTGTGGCACATTCGGTTTCTGTTTTAAACGCAGCGAGATCATAAGGCTTTTTTCATAAATATTCAAAGGCTGGTCGCTAAACTCAAAACGCGTGGATCTACCTTTCGGGTAGGCGATATCGACAATCTCTACTGGGGCATCCACGTCTACCGCGACTGTTGTCGGAATCAAATAATCTTGTCCTGTAGGATTGGCGTTAATATGCCAACCCGCGGCAATTTTGAGTTGAAGTTCCACATTGAAGACTTTATCGCTTTTCCCTTTAACTTTCGCTGTAGCGGTTACCACTGCGGCGGATGGCGGTTCAGAATCTTCCGCTGGGGTAAGGTAGTCGTTAAGGGCAAAGTGCATATACATGAAAGATGATGGACTTTGTCCCATGGACTCTGCAAAAATGCGCAACGTTTTCTCAGCATAATCCCGATAGTCTGCCCCAAGTGCTAACAGATTTTTAACAGCGACAGCGTTACCAGACGGAATGGCGGAGTCATAAGGTTTCTTGGTCCGTACAATGAGATGTTTCGCATCCGCTTTCGTGTAATAGAAACCGCCGTTTTTATCGTCCCAGAAAAGTTGAATCATCTTATCGGTGAGTGTTCGTGCTGAATCTAACCACTGATTTTTGCCCGTAGCCTCATACAATCCAAGCAGGCCACGGACAAAGAAGGCGTAGTCATCAAGATACGCATCCTGCTTGACAACACCATCGGTATAGGTATGCCATAACTCACCATCGGGTTTTCTCAAGGAGTCAAGAATAAACCGAGCAGCTTTCG
>JAPPDN010000535.1 GCA_028824575.1 Candidatus Poribacteria bacterium
GAATCTCAATAGCAAGCACTTCATTAGATATGACGACCTGTTTGTTCTTTAATTTGTTGAGAGCAACTGTTGGTGATTCATCGTTGAGTGCCTCAAACCGTAGCACTTGTGGTTCACGGGCGGCGAGACCGAACCGATCCCGCCATGTCAGGTGCATTTCTGTCGTCGTTTCTACTGCTATTGGCTCGGTCATCACGCGGGCACCGTCTACTTTTTGTGGACGATTGTTCAGAGTTGCTTCCGACAATTCACGTGTCGTGGTGGCTTCTAAGGTGGCGGTACTACCCTTCACTAAGTTCACAATTCCGCCGCGGATATCATCTATGCGTGGTTCTTGGCGTTGTAGATAGTCCGGTAATTGGACTTTAGCAGTGAGATCTTTGAGTGCAGGGCGCAACTTGGGTTCAACGGGAATAGAACGTCGTGCGTCTCCGACGCGGAGTGCGACGCTTCCGTCCTTGGTTTGCGGCGGTAATTGGCATTTGTAGGTTGCCCCGTCGCGTTCAGCAACTATAGGGAGCTGTTCTGCGTATTGTGCCTCGCCCGACTCAGGTTTCCATGGTGAATCCTCTTTAAGACGGGCTTCAACATCGAAGGATTCCGCATAAGCGACGACGCGCCGATCTGTGTCGCCTTCCAACTGTGCGAAGGTATACCGTTCCACGTTTCGCCACGGGGTCAGCCATCGAGCGAGCGTGTTCCGACTCGTTGCGGGAATCACAACGATCCCGATGACAACCAGTATTATCGGAATGCCTGCCGCATACGCCCAGCGGCGGTGTTGAGGATTCGGGACAGCATCTGCGAGGTTATGCTTTGCGACCTCGGCATCAACCTGACGCATCGCTGCTTCAACTAAAGCGGGGCTTGCCGATTGATCTGTCCGACTGGATGCGAGTTCCACGATACCGAGCACGTGATCGCCAAAACGTGGAAACTTATGCTGCAACAGTCGAGCGATGCCTTCCAAACTCCGATGTCGCCACACCCAATTATAGTACTTTAGGGGCAAAAAGAGCACCATTCCCACCATACCCGTCAGTAGGATAAGTACCCGCAAGAGCGTAGGTGTATCAAACATGCGGTCTAAGCCAAACACGACAAGATATGAAATCATGATGCCGAAGAGTGCTGCCAGTGTCCCTTCAGCGAGTTTGACTATCCATACGCGTTTTTGGTACTGTTCAAGTGCTGCCTTCATGCGCGGCGGTAAGTTGACTGCATCCTTTTGTGAGCGCGTTTTTGCTTGTGTTTGGTGCATGGAAATCTCCTCGTATTGGTTATTAGTTGTCAGTCATCAGTTTTCAGTAATTAGCAGTCAATCGTCAGTTATCAGTGGGAGGGGTGCAAACCCCGCCAGCAACTATACCCAACCGTCATCAACCATTAATGTCAATGGTGATTCCATCTCTTCAAGGGGTAGATGAATCCGCTGTCGTTTCCGAGACGATTCATAAATTGCCATAAGGAGTTCTAAGGAAGCGTATCCTTGAAAACCACTTGAGCGGTGTTCTCTGTCTTCCTCAATGGCTGCGATTATGTCTTGTACGGGATCAGTTTCCGATGGCAATTCTGGTGTTACCCATGCTCCATTGGATTGCTGGTTGCGGATACGGAGTCCAGGTCCACCCGGCGCAGCCAGTTCAATTTCGCCTTCTGTCCCGTAGCAGTAGATATGGTGATAACCGGGGGCGGTATCGTTCCCTGATTCAATGATACCCCGGACATTGCTTTCAAATTTGAAATACCCGATCGCGAAATTCTCGGAGTGCAGATCATATTTGGTCGGCGTGCCGATCCGTTCGATTTGACCTATCACCCAACTAACGGGACGGTCGCCGTAAATAAATCGCATCAGGTCAACGGTATGTGTGGCGTTGTCTTTCAGGTCGCCGCCGCCACAGATGCCGTGAATTCGGAAGAGTTCACCAATCTGACCGTTGGCAATTATCTGTTTCGCGGCAGCATACGGCGCGGAAAACCGTACTTGATGGTCAATCGCTAATTTCACACCGTGCTGTGAACATGTCTCAAGCATCTCTCGCGCCTGCCCGAGATTTTCCGCCATCGGTTTTTCAGAAAGAATTGCTTTCACGCCCCGTTTTGCGACTTCAATCACGACCGGTGCGTGCAGTTTCGGGCGCGTACACACCGAAACAATATCAATATCTTCTGTTTCGAGCATCTCAATATAATCGGTATACTGTTTTTCAACGCCGTACTGCTCACTATAAGCTTTAACGCGTTCTTCGTCAATGTCGGCAATCGCTGTTAGTATCGCTCTCGGTTCTTTTACATACCATCCAGCGTGCATGTGAGAAATTCCACCGCAACCGACTATTGCAACTTTATAGTTATTAGGCATTATAAATTCCTTCTGTCACTTTCTTACTCCAGTTGTTGGTTATCGGTTTGGTTCCCGTATTCACTCCTTGATGGTATATTATACCATGTTTGATTGAACGTGTCTATTTGCTTTTAGATCAACCCCAGGGTTATTCAATTTTAAGAAATTATTGGATTGGACGTCTTTTTTTCCAGGATCCGCTGCGAAATGCTGCGAAATGCTGCGAAAATTTCTGCGTTTTGTTTTAAAACATAACATATATTAAGTGTTAACACCTGCGAAAAGG
>JAPPDN010000258.1 GCA_028824575.1 Candidatus Poribacteria bacterium
CCAGGAGATTCGTCAGAATGTGAGTTTGAAAAACTTAGGGTTGTTAGTCTTAGAAAATGGCACGATGAAACGCGATACGTGGACAGAGCAATTCGGCGAAGTAATCTTTGCGTTAAATTTTCCAGAGGAAAGCGCAGGACAACCTGTTGGCGATCAGACAGAACGCATTCCAGGGGAAGCTGTTTACATTCCAGATGTCAACTTGCGTGCGGTCATTGAAGAAGCACTCGGCAAAGCATCGGGCGCGCCAATTACAGCCGAAGAGATGGCTACTTTGGTAAACCTGCGGACAGCACATTCCAAAGGCATCAGCGATTTGACAGGGCTTGAGTTTGCCGCAAATTTAAGAAATTTAGATATTGGGAGTAACTCTATTTCCGACCTGTCACCTTTGGCAGGATTGATGAACTTGGGATCGATCAATATAAGTAATAACGGAATATCTGACCTTTCACCGCTGGAGGGATTAAAAAGCTTAGAAAATTTTTTGTCTTGGAATAATCCATTTTCTGATCTGTCACCACTGGTGAAACTCACGCAGATGAGCCTCCAGAAGATAGATATATGCGGTGGGGATCCAGACATATCTGTGCTGAAGGATGCCAAAAATTTGGAAGAACTCTATCTTCCTAACTGCTCGGTGTCGGACACGGACATCGTAGCATTGGCGGGCTTGACGAATTTGACGCGTCTGAGCGTTTCAGACAATAGGGATCTCTCGGATATATCTGCGTTATCAGGGTTAACGAATCTCAAATGGGTGAATCTCAAAGACTGCAATATATCTGATATATCTGCGTTATCGGGGTTAACGAATCTCAAATGGGTGAATCTTGCGCGCAACAATATATCTGATTTTTCGCCTTTGGACGGGCTGCCTGAGCTGACAACTATCATTGACTTATTAAACCCTGGTGCTTCGGTGAAGGCGGGTCCGAGTATCGAGGGACCCTGGTTATGGGTGATTGCACCGTTAGACATACGTGAGGGTATGAATGCAGGTGATATTATTGGGTCTGGAATAGATTTACTTTCAGAAATGAGTGGCGGTGAAGTAACAGAACTGAAAATTGCCACGCAGGGTGCAACGAAAGGTGCCCCTGTTGGAGACAGTGTATGGAGATCTCACAAAATATCCCCGACAGACAATAATATAAACGACATGGCAAACGCCACTGGACTGGGAGAAGGCAGTATAGATAACCATGTTGCTTATGGCTCGATCCATATGTTTTCACCCCGTCAGCAGGAGACACACCTCTTTCTCGGTGCTGATACCAGTGGCCGAGTCTGGCTCAATGGAGAGTTTGTCGGTCAAACCGCACAGTGGTTTACGACTATGGGTGGATACGGAAATGTTGTCCCAGTCACGCTGAAACAAGGGGTAAATTTCTTGTTCGTTGCTATTTACGAGGACAAAGGGCTTTGGAGGGGCCTTTTTGCATTTGAAGAAGGCACGGAGTATTCGGTATCCGTAGACCCGCGTATTGAATACACTGTCTCTAAACCCGTGATTCATGTCGGCGATACATTTACCCTCGACCTCAACATAGAAAATATCCACAATTTAGCGGGGTGGCAATTTGACGTTGCGTTTGATCCGACAGTGCTTGAAGCGGTTGAGATAGGTGAGGGTGATTTCCTAAACCCCGAGGGAGACACAACTTTCTTCCAGGAAGGTAGCATTGATAACGCGACCGGCAAAATTACCAAGTTCAGTTCAGCGAGGCTCAGCAAAGCCGGGGTCAGCGGCAGAGGCACCCTGTTATCGGTAACATTTAGGGCAAAAACAGCTGGACAGACACAATTGAGTCTTGAAAACTTTCAACTTGCTGCTATCACGGGTGAGTCTATCCCTACTGGGCTCCATGAAATCGTCATCACTATAGAAGACCGACTCGTTACCGGGGATGTGAATCGGGATGGACAGGTGAGCATTCTGGATATGGTGCTTGTTGCCAAGCAATTTGGGGAAACTGTGCCTGCTAATTCAGCAGTTGACGTGAATAGCGATGGTGTTGTCAATATCCAGGACCTTATCCTTGTTGCATCCAATTTGGGCGAATCGACCGACGCGGCTGCACCTTCGGTGCTTGACCTTGACGGCATACACGGTTTGGATTCTGCAACGATACAGGCGTGGATAGCACAAGCAGCACTTGAAAATGACGGTTCTATCGCCTTCCAACGGGGACTCGCGAACCTTCAACGCCTTTTAGCATCGCTAACCCCAGAAAAAACAGCGTTACTTGCCAACTATCCGAACCCGTTCAACCCAGAGACGTGGATTCCCTATCATTTAGCAAATCCGAGTAATGTGCAAATTACCATCTATGACACACGCGGCAGTATCGTCCGCCAACTTAATCTCGGTCATCAACGAGAAGGATACTACACCCGTAGGAGTCGCGCTGCTTATTGGGATGGGAAAAATGATGTTGGTGAACGTGTTGCCAGTGGCATCTATTTCTACCAACTCCAAGCAGATCAACTGTCCTTCCTGCGCAAAATGGTGATTCTCAAATAGTAGATGCAAAAATTCTACGGGCATCTCTCTCGAAGCGGTATTGATCCGCGAGTTCACCAAAGGTTGGGCGGTCTACAATCGCAGTGGAAAGGAACAGGATATAC
>JAPPDN010000625.1 GCA_028824575.1 Candidatus Poribacteria bacterium
CTTAATCTGGTTAGCATGGAGTCCTTCAATTGTGACGAGTTCACGCATTCTCCCTTCAATAAGTCCAAGAATACCTTCGACCTCATGTGCTGCGCGTTTGAAGTTATCAAGCGAGAAAATCCATATAGAGAAAATTTCAACGCCGAGTTCGTCACACCAATGGAGTACCTCTTCTAACTTGTTTGCTCCTTCGTGATGTCCTTTGATAACATTCTCAAGTCCACTGGCTTTGGCGTAACGGCGGTTTCCATCAAGGATTACACCGATATGACGTGGGATTTTCCATGTGTTTGCTTCGGATTCTAAACGCCGCTGATAAGCCCTATAAAAAAATTTTTCAATTTGGTTTTTGATATAGCGGAATGGTTTCATATTTACATCCTGATTTGTTGTGGCAAGTTGCGATTAGGGCACAACTTACAAGCACATATAACAAATTTCATTATAACATGAAAAAGTTATATAAATAAAGTCTATTTTCTGTACCTGTCTCGGTTGACAGACGATTTTGAATCCACCGCCGAATTATAGGTTGACATGTTACAGCGAGTGTGATAAATTTGTGTAAAATTATTCACTGGTGTGTTATAAGACGGAATTTTAAAAGACATCAGTTCGCGTCCATTGGAGTCATAGTTTATATGGAAGTTGAAACTTCCGGATCGTCAGCATCATCACAAATTCCAGCCCACGGTGTTACACTCAAATCTATTCTTATTGCCGTTATCCTGATACCGATTAATTGCTATTGGGTCATCGAGATGGAGGTTATTCGGTATTCAGGTCACCCTGTGACCATCTCCCTCTTTTTCAATGTGATTTTCAGTCTGTTCGTGGTTATCGGTGTGAATCAATTATTGCGCCGTTTCGTGCCGCGTATGGCGTTGGTCCAGAGCGAGTTGGTGATTGTCTACCTGATGCTGTCTATTGCTTCGGGGATTACTGGACACGACATGCTTGAAATTTTGGTGCCGATGTTAGGGCATGCGTTCCGCTTTGCTACCCCAGAAAATGAGTGGCAGCAGTTGTTCGTACCATTTCTTCCAGAATGGCTCACTGTCAGCGATCCATCACTTTTAAGCGGGTATTATGACGGGGAATTGCCCCTCTATACAGCTGAGACATTGCTCGGATGGGCAACACCTGTCCTTTGGTGGAGCACTTTTATTATTGTGTTGATCTTCGGAATGCTTTGCATCAATATAATAGTCCGAAAGCAGTGGATTGAGCACGAAAAGTTAAGTTACCCGATAATTCAACTCCCGCTCCAGTTAACAGAAACACCACAGAACCGTCTATTTCAGAACAAGTTGATGTGGCTTGGATTTGGGATTGCTGGCGCGCTTGCCCTTTGGAACGGAATCAACTTTTTATATCCAATCTTACCGGAATTCAGGACCCGTGTACGGAGTTTTCAAGTCTTCACGGAAAGTCCGTGGAATGCTATGGGCAGAATTCCGTTTTCACTGTATCCGTTTGCAATCGGGCTTGGTTTTTTTATTCCTTTGGATCTTTCGTTTTCATGTTGGTTTTTCTTCTGGTATTGGCGATTTATGCGTGTGCTTGGTGCTGCACTTGGTCTACGCACGCTACCTCGGTTTCCATATATGAATGAACAAGCGGCTGGTGGTTACCTCGCGCTGTGCGTTTTGGCAATTTGGGCGAGCCGCAGACATCTATTGCACGTTGCGAAAACCGTTGTGGGACTAAATATCCAACAGGAGAATACTGTCGTCAGTGCTTCAGGGCGCGAAACACAGGAAGCGATGTCCTATCGCGGGGCGACACTCGGTCTTATCGCTGTAATGGTGTTTCTTGTCCTTTTCTGCTACTATGGCGGTGCTGAACTTTGGGTGATGTTCGCATTTTTTGTTATCTATTACATGATTTCGATCGCCATAACCCGGATGCGCGCCGAACTCGGTACACCTGTGCACGATCTGCACTATTCCGGTCCTGATGAAATTCTGACTCGGACTGTTGGCACCCGTCAATTGGGAAGAGGCAACCTCATTATGTTCTCCATGTTTTGGTTTATTAATCGTGCCCATCGGAGCCATCCGATGCCGCATCAGTTAGAAGGCTTCAAAATCATGGAGCGAACAAATATGACGATGCATCGTATCGTCTTTGCCTTAGTGCTTGCGACGGTTTTAGGTTCGTTGGCAGGGTTTTGGGCATTAATTGACCGTGGCTACCGCCTCGGGATGGAAGTGCGTGCTTATTGGCCTTCTTTGAGTGCGTTCGGGATAGAGCCGTATCGCCGTCTTGCGGGGTGGTTGCAAGCCCCTGAAGAGACACTCATTGCTGAGAGCGGGTTTATGGGTATCGGTTTCTTGCTGACGACAGTGCTGATGTTCTTTCGGATGCGATTTGTATGGTGGCCTTTTCATCCTGCTGGGTTTGCGATCTCTACGAGTTGGGGTATGCATGTTACGTGGAGTTGTCTTTTCATGAGTTGGCTAATCAAGTGGTTGATTCTTCAATATGGCGGTGTTGTACGGCATCGGAAGGTAGCCCCCTTCTTTTTAGGGTTAATCTTGGGGGAATTCACAATCGGGAGTCTCTGGACAATTTTAGTGATTATCGCTGGAATCCCTACCTTCTGATTTTGGGTGTAGTTGGTCTCCG
>JAPPDN010000221.1 GCA_028824575.1 Candidatus Poribacteria bacterium
TCGCATTTGGGGTTTTTGCTTGGGTGTTTCTTCGCGTACGCCGCAGAATCGCACTACTACGAACCGATCTGTTTGTTATCACACGTTCTAAGAATTACCCGATTAAATTCTTAATCTTCATACGAAGAAATCTTTCAGTTATCAGCTAAAGAGGTTTCTTGTGGTAATAACAAGAAACGTCCGCGACACAATGTCTTAACCAAAAACCGAAAACCGAAAACTGATAACCATTACCCCGTGAGTGCCTGATAGGTTAAGACCCGGAATTGTGCCTGGAATGGCGAATCGGCACCGACCAATTGTGTCATGAAAACACCGATTAAGTCTTCCACAGGATCGATCCAGAAGGTAGTGCTTGCCATGCCACCCCAACCGCACGTGCCTAAAGAGCCGACCGTGTGTGTATCAGCGACATCGGTGACAACAGCGAATCCAAGTCCAAAACCGGTACCGGTTCTCTTAGGTGCTAACCAATCGGGTGGAACGTGGCTCATCGTGACGAGTTCAGTAGTTTTCCTCCCGAGGAGCCGAACACCATCGAGTTCACCACCGTTGAGCACCATTTGGCAGAAGCGGAGATAATCTGCGGCAGTCGATTGCAAGCCTCCACCACCAGAGTGGAAAAAACTCAGGGGTCCAGTTGCAGCATGAATCTTCTCAATTTGCTGAAGTTCACCGTCTTCCCCGAATTCATATACCTTTGAATATCGATCAGCATTTTCAACCTTCACTGAAAAACCGGTATCGCTCATGCCTAAAGGCTCAAAGATACGAGTTTTCAGAAACGTCTCAAACGGCATACCAGAGACGATTTGTACAAGGTAGCCGAGTACATCGGTAGACATCCCGTATTTCCATGCGTCCCCTGGATGGTGACTGAGCGGAATATCTCCGAGTTTTTGTATCATGTTTGCGAGGTCGCCGCCGTAGAGATCTGCGTCTTCATATTGCTGATCAATCGGGTGATCCTCCGTATCGCTCTCATAGATAAGTCCAGCGGTATGCGTGAGTAGATGTTTTATTGTCACCTAGCGTTCGGCATCAACAATAGCACTACCATCTTCCGTGTAAACCTTCATGTCTTTGAAATGTGGCACAAATTCGGCTATCGGCGTGGTGAGTTGAAAGTGCCCTTCTTCGTAGAGCATCATGACAGCGATACTGGTAATCGGCTTTGTCATTGAGTAGAGGCGGAAGATGGTGTCAAATTGTATCGGTTTCGCAGCGGCGATATCCTGCCTACCGAATTTTTCAAAATGGACGAGCTTGCCTTCACGCGCGATCATTGTTAATGCACAGGGGATTTTTCCGTTGTCAACATAACCTTGCATGACCGGTGTAATACGTCCCAACCGCGAGGTTGACATGCCGACATCTTCAGGCACAGCCCGCGGTAATCCTTCGTATAATGTCATTAAAAACTCCTAAGAAGTTATCAGTTATCGGTTGCCTCGCAGTGAGAGTTATCAGTTAAAGAGGTTTCTCGTGGCAATAACAGGAAACGTCCCCGCCCCAATGTCTTAACCGAAAACTGATAACCGATACCTGATAACCATTACTCAGTTAATGCCTGATAGGTTAGGACTTTAAATTGCTGCTGGAAAGGGTGAGGGTTATTGAGGAGTTGTGTCATGAGCAAACCGACCAATTCCTCTTTCGGATCAATCCAGAAGGTGGTAGCGGCAGCACCGCCCCAGCTGAAATTCCCTACCGACTCCAGAATGTTTGGTGGTTCCTTGTCCGTAACAACCGCGAAACCGAGTCCAAACCAATCATCGTGATGCGGATAGCGCATCAGTTCAACCGTTTTCTTCCCTAATATACGGACTCCATCAAGTTCACCACCGTTGAGTAACATCTGAGAAAAGCGCATGTAATCTGCAGCAGTTGAGACGAGTCCACCACCGCCGGATGGGAAAAAACTGACCGCATCGTTAGCGAGTGGGGCATCTTCTCCTACGCGTTTCATCATTCCCTCTTTCCTGTTATGTCGATACAGTGCCGCAAACCTGTTCACTTTCTCCGGCGGTACTGAAAATGCAGTGTCGACCATACCGAGCGGTTTAAAGAGACGGGTTTGGAGGAATTCTTCAAACGGCATACCAGATACGACCTCCACGAGATAACCAAGGACATCGGTAGACACACCATAGGTCCACCTTTCACCCGGTTCGTGAACAAGCGGGATATCGCCGAGTTTCTTCACCATGTCCGCTAACGTCGTGCCGCGTTCAAAAATTTTCGCCTCTTTATAGCGTTCATCAACAGGTTTATTGCCCCAACCATAAGTTAACCCTGCGGTATGCATGAGGAGATGTTTGACTGTTACCGCCTTCTTTGCATCCAAGATTTCAGTTTGGTCTTCGTTGTAGACCTTCATGTTTTTGAACTCAGGAATAAACTTAGAGACGGGGGTGCCGAGTTGAAAGTGCCCTTCTTCGTAGAGCATCATCACCGCGACACTGGTAATCGGTTTTGACATGGAATAGATACGGAATATCGTATCGGGTTCAACCGGTTTTTCATTTTCAATATCTCGCATACCGATGGTTTCAAAATGGACAATCTTACCGCGTCGTGCCACGACCGTTAGAAATCCCGATAGTCTTCCGTCATCGACATAACCTTG
>JAPPDN010000491.1 GCA_028824575.1 Candidatus Poribacteria bacterium
CACTGAGAATCTATCAGGCTGGAACTTCTATTGATAAAATTCAATCTGAAATCTATTGGTTACAAGCACTTTGGAACGAAGCGAGCATCAGTACCCTCTCTCCCGTGCCTGGACGTGATGGTGAAATGATTCAATGTCCCTCTCCAAACGACTTACCGCAGCGCTACGCGACTGTATACGATTGGATCCCCGGTGAGACGCTTCACGGACTCTCCGCAGCAGAAAAAACCCCGGAACTGATTCGGAATCTTGGGACCATGGTCGGTCGCATGCACGCTGTGTCAGAAACATTAGAATTACCACACTGGTTCACCCGCCCGCGGTACGATACAGACTGGATTACAGCAAAAATTGAAGCAGCACTTGAAAGCGATACGGACACCTCGGCGGCGGAACTTGCGAAGCTTACCTCTCTCTCTTCGCGCTTCTCACAGTTTATCACAGAACACGGTGAAGAACGAGACGTTTTTGGGCTGATTCACTCGGATCTGGAACCCCATAATATCATTATCTCGGACGGACAGCCCTGTCCAATTGACGTGATGGAGTTTGGATTCGGTTATTATCTCTCAGATATTCTGACGCTTTCACGCCATTTCAGTGAAGAGGAACAGACAATTTTCTTTGAAGGTTATCAAGAAATTCGTCCACTCCCGACAAATTACCGTCAACAGTTGGCTCTATTTGAAGAGTTGCGCGTGCTGTAACCTAATAGGTAAGTTTAGTGCTTTGTCCATTTTCAAATTAAAGGTAAATTCAGTTCGTAGTAGGGCAATTCATTGGCTGTTCAGTGCAGTTCGTAGTAGGGCAATTCATTGCCCGTTCTGCAAGGCAGTGCGATAATATGAAACACGGCCATTGTGATTGACTTACGTTCACATTTATGATAACATGGCTGCACAAAAGACACGGAGCGTCTAAGGAGCCTACACATGGAGCACCGGTACCTTTTCCTCGATTTGCATCACATCACCCGAATCGAAGGGTTATATCGCCGGATGCACCAACCGCAACGGCATCCCAATAACCCTGTTCTGCGCGGCGAAAACCCATGGGAGAGCATTGCATCCCTCTACGGCACCGTCCTCTACGACCCACAGGATTCACTCTTCAAAATGTGGTATCTCACAGGACCTTATGTGGACGGAATGGTACAGGTACGTCAACGGAATGCGCTCGGCAATATAACACTCCTCGCTTATGCCACTTCAACCGATGGTGTGCATTGGGAGAAACCTATCCTAAACCAAGTCGATTTTGAAGGCAGCACCGAAAACAATCTGGTTAACATCGGACGCACAAACTGCGAGGGCGCAGCTATCCTCTACGATGAACATGAAACCGACCCTGCGCGTCGTTACAAAGGCTTCTATTGGGAACACGGCGGCATCGACACCTTTGTTGAGTACGAAGGGCGCACGATCTGGGGGCGCGGTGAGGGAGACGGTATGTGGATGTCCTTTTCACCCGATGGTGTCCACTGGACGAACTGTGAAACCAATCCCGTCATTCCGATTGATAGCGACACAACCCAGTCCTTGGTGTGGGATCCGAAAATACAGAAGTATGTCGTTTTTGGAAGGTTCGGGGCAGGTGGACGTAAGACCGCTCGCGCCGAGAGTCCCGACGCAATCAACTTCAGCCAACCCGAACGCGTCTTTGAATGTGATGAAGTTGATGAAGAAGGTACGCAGATTTACGGTATGCCGATCAACATCTACGAAGGTATCTATCTCGGCATGATCTGGGTCTATCGTGAAGGCGTTGATGGCACGATTGACACATCGCTCACAACAAGTCGTGATGGTATCAACTGGCAACGCGTCTTGGACCGACAGACGTTCCTGACGCTCGGACAACCGGGCAGTTGGGAAGATGGCATGACGCGGATTAGTCAGAATTTCATCACACACAATGATCAAATCTATTTCTATTACGGCGGTGTGAACGGACCCCATACTGGCAGAAAATTCAAACAGGTCGAACGTAAGCACCAGTCCATGCTCGGCTTGGCGACGTTGCGCCGTGATGGGTTCGTCTCGCTTGATGCTGGTGAAACTGAAGGACACATGCTAACGAAACCGTTGATAATTGATGGCGGAGAATTACACCTCAATGTTGATGCAAGTCAAGGCTATGTCACCGTCGCTATTACTGATGATATTGGGACACCTCTGGAGAGTTACACCGCTCAGCAAATTACTGGCGATCAGTTGGATGCACCACTTAAATTCAACGGTTCGTTAGGAGCACTCAAAGGCAAAGCAGTCCGCCTCCGGTTTCAACTCAGAAATGCAAGTCTATATTCTTACTGGTTCACTTAGACCTAACTCAAGTTGTCACTAATAGATTTTGGTGTTTTTGCTTGGGTATTTCTGCGTATTTTAATGGGATTTTCAGTCTACTTTTCCCACCCCGGAGGTGATGAAATTGAAGACGACACGTTGCTTGTCTGTCAACGTTTTCAGTCTACTTTCCCCACCCCGGAGGGGTGATATATCTATAGAATATACCGTATTTAGACGAGTGCACTCCAGCGGAGTGCTATGTAAATCAGGACTTACGCACTACTTCTTAAAGTCCCCCTGATAAGGGGGATTTAGGGGGTTAAAAATATCGAAATTAC
>JAPPDN010001021.1 GCA_028824575.1 Candidatus Poribacteria bacterium
GGTTGTCTGCTTCCTCGTGTACCAACGGATCAAGTCTTATGAACACTCGGCAATTTGGGGTGGCTTAGCTAAAGAGACAGCGCATCAACTCGGGACGCCGATTTCATCACTGTTGGCATGGGCAGAACTCTTGCATGAACGGAGCAGAGAGACAGGCGATGCAACACTCGCTGAACTCTCCGAAAGCATGCAAAACGATCTGGAGCGTTTAGAGAAAACAACTGCCCGCTTCGGTATGATTGGCACGCAACCCCCACTGACCGAAGTGAACATGGCTGAGATATTTGAAGAAGTCCAAGCGTACTTTGAGAAACGGTTGCCACACATTAGCCGACGCGTTGAAATTCAACTGATGCTACACGAAGTACCACCTGTCCTCGCAAATGCTCAACTGTTGCACTGGGTGTTTGAAAACCTGATACGGAATTCGCTGGACGCTATGGATAAAGCGGATGGGTGGGTTCAGATTGAACCGACGCATGATAAGCGACACAACGATGTTGTTATACGGTACGCCGACAACGGAAGCGGTATAGACCGTGAGAATCAGCGAAAAATCTTTGAACCGGGGATGTCTACGAAGACACACGGATGGGGGCTTGGATTAACTGTGGTACAACGTATCATCCGTGAGTATCATCACGGCAGTATCCGCATGGTTAAGACGAGTCCTGCAGGTACGACTTTTGAAATTCGATTGCCGGTTGCGTGAACACCAATTAACGCGTGGTGTAAAGAGAAGAGCGGAGACGGTTCTGTCCTGCTTTTCTGAACCGCGACTGTGCATTTTTACAACTTGAGTATGGCACAAGCACATCACATCTTATGGATTGACGATGAAATAGAAGCCTTACAACCGCACATTCGCGTGCTACGCGAACGAGGTTACACCGTCACGCCTGTCACAAATGGCGAGGACGGCATCGCGCTTTTAACGAATAGCGATACGCAGTACAGTGCGATTCTCCTCGATCAGGTGATGCCGGGTAAAGATGGGATGGCGACGCTTGATGCGATCCGTACGATTAACGCACAAATCCCGGTCATTCTCGTCACGCAATCCAGCGATGAACAATTTGTTGAGGTAGCCCTCGGTAAACAGGTCACAGATTTTCTGGTAAAACCCATCGGTGTTGCCCAGATCGTCTCTACACTCAAACGTGTCCTTGATCAGACGCAGATCGTCGTAGATCAGATCCCGAGCCGGTACACGGCGGATTTTAATGCGATCCGCACTATGAAAGATTCCGAGCCGAACTGGCAGGAATGGGTGGATATCTACCTCAAACTCTTACAGTGGGATTTAGTGTCTGAAAAGCTCGCCGACGGGGGGTTAGAGGAGACACACCTTGGGCAAAAAAAGGAGTGCAATACCGAGTTCTCCGATTTTGTGGAAGCGAATTACGCCAACTGGGTCGCTGGCGGCTCGGATGCCCCACCACTGTCTGTTAATATCTTGGATCGGTACGTTATTCCCCAACTTCAAGCCGGAAAATCCGTCTATTTTATTGTGGTTGACTGCTTTCGCTTGGACCATTGGCTGGCAGTGGAATCGCTCCTGTACCCCTATTTTTCTATTGAACGTGAGTATAGTTTCTCAATCCTACCGAGTGCAACGATGTATTCACGGAACGCGCTGTTCAGCGGGTTATTCCCTGCGGAGATCGCGGAGCACTATCCGCAGTACTGGCAAGAGGAATCTGATGGCGACACAAGTACGAATCGCTATGAACGGCAGCTCCTTGGAGAACATCTTAAGCGCAGAGGCATCAAGCTAAAATCAGCCCCTCAGTATTTCAAGATTTTTGACACCCGAGGTGGAAACACCTACAAAAAGCGGGTCGCTGCGAATACACGTGTTGAACTTTCGACGCTGGTTGTTAACTTCATTGATATTCTGACACATCAACGTTCACAGTCAGATGTTCTGCAACAACTCGCCCCTGATGTATCCGCTTTCCGGGCACTCGCGCGCTCTTGGTTTTCACATTCCGTACTTTTTGATATTTTGCGTATGGTTGCAGCGCAGAACGCAACTGTAGTTCTTACCAGTGACCACGGGTCGGTCTTTTGCAACCGCGCCACCCGGGCACGTGGTAACCGCGAGACCACTACCAGCCTCCGGTTTAAAATCGGCACGAACCTCGGCTGCGAAAAAAACGAAGCTGTACATCTCCATAATCCAGGGGAATATCGGCTTCCCGCGGAAACCGCAAGTAAGGATTACATTCTCGCGAAAGACGATTACTATTTCGTCTATCCAAACGATTTTTATAAGTATAAACGGCAGTTTCAAGGAGGGTTCCAGCACGGTGGCATTTCAATGGGTGAACTCATAACACCCGTCGTAACCCTGACACCGAGGCTGTAAGGCGCAGCTCGCAAGCCGAGATTAAATCACTATAATCTATGCCAAATTCACTTGAAATAACGGAGCACTGAGACACGGAAGTATCGTCTCACGACACGGGAATTTGGGGGCAACCGTATACTTGACGCTGTTTTGTAGCCCTCACGACTTTTTGCAACGCTGCCGATTTTTGACATGACAATATGAACCGAGGTGCCTCTTAAAAAAGGCACGATAGGAGGTACTAATGGAAAAGGAGATACTTATTTC
>JAPPDN010000372.1 GCA_028824575.1 Candidatus Poribacteria bacterium
GGAGGATACACTGCTCATCGGTGACCATATTTTCGTGTGTAAGTTTATCTATGGCGTTAAGATCCCCGGCACAGAGATAAAGATCTTTGATGTTCATGAACCTGCGCGCGGCGATGTTTTTGTCTTTATTCCATCACATGACGAGCGACATTTTATCAAGCGCATTGTAGCCATTGAAGGGGATACCGTTGAAACGCGTGGTAATACGCTTTATGTAAACGGTGAGGTCGTTGATGATAGCACCTACACAAAACATCTGAAATTCAGCCACTTTAAGAGAGATTTTCCGCCGTTCCGGAATCCAGAATATATCCCCACAGGTGAGAGTTTTGACGATTATACTTTAACCGGAAGTCAATTTCGACGTAAATTTCCTGATGGCAAGCCGTTTATTATTCCGAAAGGAATGGTTTTCGCGATGGGTGATAATCGTGCCCTGAGCAGCGATAGCCGAACTTGGGGCCCGGTGGCTGTAGATGATATTAAGGGACAGGCTTTCATGATTTGGTGGTCGGTAGCCAATCGTCCTGTAAAGTTCTGGGAAATATGGAAATTGGTGGGAAATATCCGATTTAACCGGATTGGCAAACTGATCCGTTCCGAACCAGATTCGTTCATGTCAAACTAACCGAAAGAAGGAGAGCACACTTTATTCATAAAGGGAATATAATATCATGAATGACAACGACACCCAATTATCAAAATGGCAAAAATTTCGGAAAACCATCGTATGGGAATATTCCCAAGTAATTGTTGTAGCATTGATTCTCGTTTTTGGGTTCATACGTCCTTTCGTTGTTGAGGCGTTCAAAATCCCATCGGGTTCAATGGAAGACACGCTCCTTATTGGTGACCGTATTCTGGTATGTAAGTTTATCTACGGCGTTAAAATCCCCGGCACAGAGATAAAGGTTTTAGATTTCCATAAACCCGCCCGTGGCGACGTTTTTGTCTTTATTCCGCCACACGACCGAGAGCGAAATTTCATCAAACGCATCGTAGCCGTTGAAGGGGACACTCTTGAAACACGTGGGAATACACTTTATGTGAACGGCGCAGCCGTTGATGACACCCACTATGCAAAACACATGCGCTTCAGCCACTTCAAAAGAGGCGATTTTCCACCGTTCCGTCAACCGGAGTATCTGCCGGATACTGAAGTCTTTTTCGATTATACCTTAACGTCAAGTCAATTCAGGCGAAAGTTTCCTGAAGGTAAACCGTTTACTGTCCCAAAAGGCAAAGTCTTCGCGATGGGCGACAACCGAGACCAGAGTAGTGATAGCCGTTCATGGGGTCCCGTAGACATTAGCGACATCAAAGGGCAAGCGTTTATGGTGTATTGGTCATTTGACGCGCGTCCCGCGAAGCTATGGGAAGTGTGGAAATTGGTAGGTAACGTCAGATTCAATCGTATCGGCAAACTCATCCATGCGAAGCCTTAATATGTCAGCCTAAGTAAACTACCGGAATTAACGCATGCACCAAGATAGTCGACACCTTATCATCGGAACAGCAGGACATGTAGATCATGGGAAAACGGCACTCGTCGGTACACTCACCGGTATGGAGACAGACCGGCTCAAGGAGGAACGCGAGCGTGGTTTGTCTATTGAGTTAGGTTTTGCCTACTTTGATCTGCCCGATAACTCGCGCGCCGGCATCGTTGATGTACCGGGACACGAGAAATTTATCCGAAGTATGCTTTCCGGTGCCTACGGAATGGATGTTGTCCTCTTTGTCGTCGATGCAAAAGAGGGCGTGCAAGAACAGACGCTTGAGCACTTGGCGATCTTAGACTTGCTTGGCATTTCAAACGGCATCCTCGTCATGACAAAATCTGATTTGGCAACGCCTAATGAATTGGCGGAAGCGACAGAGATGACACAGGAGATGCTCGTCGGCACAAGTCTCGAAGGGATTCCGACTGTGAGTGTTTCTGCGATAACAGGTGCTGGTATTGAAACACTAAAACAGACGATTGTCGAACAGGTAGCACTCGCGACAAAATCAGAGGAAGGTGACGGTATACCGAGGCTATACGTGGATCGGGTTTTTACTGTGCAAGGGTTCGGCGTTGTTGTGACCGGAACCCTCATCGGTGGGACAATCAATCGAGACCAGCGGATGGTGATTCTTCCGCAAGGGGACACTGTTCGGGTGCGAGGGATACAGGTCCACAATGAACCCGCACCTGTCGCGCAAGCCGGACAAAGAACGGCGTTGAATCTTTCTGGCACCTCCGCGCAGAACATTCAGCGCGGCGATGTCCTCTGCCCAATAGAATTTTCTCAGGTGACGGACAATATAGATGTGTCTTTGCAGGTACTGTCCTCATTTCCGAGGCTCATTGAACACTGGAGCCGTTTTCGGGCGTATCTCGGGACCCGCGAGATATTTTGCAGATTAATTCTATTGGTTGATGAAGCGATTCTGCCCGGGGACAATGTGCAAGTCCAACTCCGTTTAGAGCAACCGATTTTAACGTTTAGAGGCGACCGAATCATTCTACGTGATTTCTCAGCACAACATACAGTCGGTGGCGGCGAGGTGATTAATCCGTTTGCCCCAAAACACAGGCGGTTCACGCCAGAAACCATTGCTACTTTAGCACAGTGGG
>JAPPDN010000808.1 GCA_028824575.1 Candidatus Poribacteria bacterium
CGAAAGCTTTATCGGCACTTATATCCCCTACCCACATGGTTGTACCATCCGACCAGATACCATACGGAGAGCCGTTAGCTGAGGTAAGGGTTATTTGCGCTACAGGCGTGAAGGAAGGCGGCCCAGGAGCTACGCTATTAAACAACAGGCGTGAACCTAAATACAGTTTTGTAAGCTCGGTTGCCCCTAAATACAGTTTGCTGATTGTTTTAGCACCGAGTCTTAAACCAGCGCTGCCAACAGCCGCTGCAGGCCCACTAGAAGCAGAAGAGAGAGTAATTGATAAAGCGTCCGTATCATCCGACACTGCTGTACCCCAAGCAGACTGAGCCGCCGTGTCTCTAGCTGTAATGTTCGCTTGACTAGTCGAACCGTCTCTGGACGCTGCAGTCTGATAACTTGTTATGTCACCTGTGATAGACCCCGCAGAAGGATGAGTAAGAGTTACTACTAGGTCATTACGGGCCCCCAACGTGTTCGGCAGAACCTCCAGATCGCCCGTAAATTGAATCCACCAAGTAGTCTGCCGAATCACCGTAGCCGTTATCAAAAACCCCGCACCCGTAACCGAAAACTCCGAATTAATTTGAACCGGACCAGCCCACCTACCGCCAAGATTAGAACTAGTAAACGACCTACCGTAAGGTACCGAAACCGTATCCCTAACGGGCATCAGCTAGTTGTTTCGATAGCGTAAATCTGATACGGATTCACCCAGCTAAGAGCATCATATTCAGCCTGAGTCAAAACCCGAATCAAACCAGGATACAACAACGTATCCACAGTATCCGAATCGTGACGACTCGAATCCCAAACAAAATTAGGAGACCCAACCGAACTATACGTAGCACCGGAGTCGGCCTCCACCCAGAACTCCTGCTCTTGAACTACCCCTTTAATGGTTTCAACGACCCGCCACACATTCGTAGAATCATCCCACTCATGCAAGGTTATCGGCACCTGCAAACCAGGAATCCGAGTCATCAGCCTAATGCTATGACCATTCCCCGCCACCCCTGTACGGGCATTGCTGATTAGCTGGAGTACCGCCAAATCCTCTGTAGCTACCATACGTCCGCCTGTGATCTTGACTCCAGCATTCGACTGATTATCCGTATGACTCCCGAGCGCTGGGCCTAACACGTTCCGACCCACCCAAGACACCACATTACTCAAATCATATTCCTGCAGATAACTGATATTCGCCGAATCCGGCAGAATAAAATGAATTCGCACCGCCTCCACAAACTCGACCTGCGACCCAAGCTGCAAACTTGTTAACTTAACCGTTAGATGATCTGTGGTAGCCGGAGCCGAAGTAGCCGAAATGTCCACCTGATACGACAAAGTACGAACCTCATTATCACCCAAATCTGTAGACACGTTATGCCACTGATGCTGCCGGTCCACCCCATATCGCTGAGGCACGTCAATATCCAACTGCATGCTGAACTCAGACGTACCGACCGTCACATGATGCATATAGTCGACCTCTACCCTGATCCTGAACTTATTGTCTGTGGAGCCTGAGTTAGCTACAGACGGAGCCACACCATTATGAGCAAACCGGTTGTTCGTAGCATCCCATGTGAACCCAGGCTTAGTAGCGTCATAGCCAGTACCCGACCCGAAATCGTGGATAAAGGTACCGGTCGAATGCAACACCTTAATCGTGCCCTCAACCTCTGGGCTGCCTTGCGGCCCGGTAGCCTCATAAACCACATCCGATAGTTTCGCTGTAGACCGTGTGTCGTTGGAGCGCACCTCAGTTAATCGGGCTGGAACAGCGTTAGCCGGATCGTCCGCTCCAAGCGGAACAATATTATCATCACCGGAACGGCCCCAAAAGCCTGAATGAAGGTCTGGCGCCCTAAGCTTCAGAACCCCCGTATCGTCCTTACGGATCGTGTTCGACCCGTAAACCTCCTCAGCATCAGAACCGGTAGCATCAGCCCGCCAACCAGGATCACCCGACCCGTCCGTCTTCCACACCAAATTATTACCGGGACTCGCATCCGGTATCCGGCCTAAAAGCGCAGCCGAAGGGAGGTCCCTAATCTTAATAAACAAAGGAGCACTTCCTGTCCAAGCCGAATACACCCAAAACTCAGTCGCTTTAGGAACCGAGTTACCAAACGAAGAAGAAGGAGACCCTCCACCCGTTAGAATATAAAGCAACTTCCCGCCCAGGTTCGCAATCGCGTTAGCTTCCGTATCCGCCAAAGCCAGAAGAGCGGCCTGATCCTCCACAGCCAACAGATCACCCTCTCCACCAGAACCGCCCCCATTAGACGGAATCACACCAGAAGCGATCTTATCCGCAGTGATAGCCCCATCCGCTACCTTCGCCGTAGTCACAGCATTAACACCAAGCTGATCTGTACCAACCGCAGCGTCACCGATCTTCGCCCGAGTAACCGAATCATCCGCCAACTTCGCAGTCGAAACAACCCCATTAATTATTTTGTCGGCCGACACAGAATTAGGCGCCAACTTCGAATTAATAATCGCCGAAGACTGAACCTGAACCGCGGTGACCGCTCCCGAAGCGATCATGTCCTTATTAATAACATCATCCGGAATCTGGCTCGCCGCTATCTGGCCAGTTAACTCACTG
>JAPPDN010000601.1 GCA_028824575.1 Candidatus Poribacteria bacterium
TCGCTCGTAGGGGTTGGGTAACCCAACCCCTACGGTTTCTCCAGTGTGCAAATAATTACGGGTTCTACTATAATAGTAAAGTTTAAACCGTCTTGATTTAATAAATTGAATTGAGATATAATTATCTTCATAAAATTTTAGTAGTTTAATCCGGTTATTTCACTGAGATAGAACTTGCGTTATAGATAAATTATGAATGCCTTAACGGATATCCTTCAGCGTTGTCATCAACGACAGAAAAAGCCGCTTCGCCAGCGCAAAACAAAGGTGACACCTGCGCTGTACAAAGGGTTCCCATATCATTTCACGGTCTATTGTGCTTGGCGATGGCCTGTGAGACTCTATGAACTTGAGCAGGCAGACATCTCTTTCATGCCTATAGGACGCGCACCTCAGCACGACCACGGTCCGCTGGATTTTAGTGGTGAACGGTTCTTGAGTCGACAACGCTTAAGGGATTGGGATAACTGGGTATGGCACAAATCATGGGGAATTCAAATCTATACTGGTACGCCTTCAGCACACGATGACGCGCAATGGCACGACATTGATTTTAAGTATGACGCGATTTGTGCTGCCCCGGATGCTGTTCTTGCTTGTATTGAGGCACTCGTTAATTCTGTTGCGAGTCCACTATTAACGCTGACAAAGTCTGGTGGGCTGCGTTTTTCTTGCAGAGTACAGGATTATCTCCATCAAAATACTGATGAAGCGAAGCGGTATATCTATAAACACACACCGACAACAGAAAACCCATACCATCGCGATGTATATCTTGAGATCCTTGGCAATGAGGAATACAGTCGCTGGGATGGGCGCTATGAGATTCTGCTCGGAAATTTATTAGATCCGCCTATCATTACTAAAGAGGTACTCTTTGCGCCTATTGATGCCCTTCGCGCTGCGCTTCACGAATCTGCGCCGCCAGCAGAAGGGGCGTTGGTACCGAGTCCAATATCGGCACCTGTTGTGCCGACGTACTTCGGTTCGCACAACCTTAATCTTGCAAAAGAGGCGTTTTTGAAGCGCGAGTTTTCTTATGTCCAAGAAAAAAATGACGTTCACTACTGGAACCGACCCGACAGCAATATTGGAGATGGGCGCGTTTTGTTATGGGAGCAGGACGGGGTGGTGTGGGTACGCGCGTCTACATCTGATGAAGGACTGCCGATGGAGGCGACACACATAACAGATGTCTGGGACGATACCGGTATTCTGCCATTGCTACCAACGACTGGACTACCTGTAACGGATAATGTGCTTGACGTGCGGGAAGGGAAACTCAGTCCGTTGGCGATAAGGCGTCCGGATCCTATGCTGGAGCAGCAGGAACGTGAAAATAAGGTTTACGGGACCCTTGAAAAGAACGCCGCTGAGATGCAGCGTGTTTTCAATCGGGATGTCCGAATTCTCGGACTTATCGCCGAGACGGGGGCAGGGAAAACCTACGCTGTGGAATCCTATGTCCTCAACGGCGGTGCGATCAGTTTCAGCGGAAAATCCGTGGTAACAAAAAAAGCAGAACGCCGCTTTCAAAATCGAGACTTACCATCGGTTGCCTACAGGCGAGCACGCGGATACTTGTGGGAACGAGTGAAAGAGATACCGGTTGAGGAACGGATGGCGACCCCTTTTCAACGCGGTAATATCTGTGAGGACCCGGAGCGGTGTTACGAGTTTGAAAGAAAGGGCGGGAATCCAGATGAAAGTATTTGTCCACAGTGTCCAGTTTATATAGAGTGTCAGCAGCGCGGCTATTTGTCGCAACCCGGCACACTGCAACGTGCCAAAGCACAAATATGTAACCCAATGCGACTGTTTTTGGATCCACAAAACTCAGAAACGGTGGAAAAAATACTTGAGCAGATAGATGACCCAGCGCGGCTCTGTATCATTGATGAAGCGTCAACGGATAGGCTATTTATTTCCTGTCGTGTATTAAAAAACACATTGGAAGCGTGGCGTGTAGACTGGCGAGGAAATGCCTTAGGGAGCTTTGGGAATGCCCTATTAAACGCGTTGGAGGTCAAAAGTGGACTTGATGGTGATGGTAATGCTGTCGGTCGGATCCGCGCGGTGGTACAGGCATTTGAAGGGCAGAAAGAGACGCTCATTCAACAGATGTGTCAAGTCAATGCAACGGGTAAAGTGGTGCCGCGTGAGTTTGTTGATGACGAAACTGGCGAAACCTTGGCACGTTTTAGCATTGTGTTTGAGAACGAAGCTGCTGCTCACATTCCCTTAGATACAGAGGCTGCAGATAAACTTACAACAAAAGGGCTGCCTGTCTTTGAACTTGATACCTTCGCATTGAACGCGGACATGAAAATACCGATGTCAATGACACAAGCCGTTGCGTTGGGGGTTTTGGATACGGCGACCGTAACAAAAATCAAGGCATTTCCGACAGTTTATAGGCATCCAAATTGGACGTTTTGGCATCAACTGAAGCGTTTCTTTGAACATTACCCGCGGAATGCTGATGCCCCGTTGTTATGGTCTGACGAAGAGCTGTGGTTCTGGGTGCCACCGGTGTTGCCTCCAACGGTCAAGCGTCTTCTGTTCCTGTCGTCAACGTTCTCCTATCAGGATCTCTATCGGGCATTTCCGGGTG
>JAPPDN010000057.1 GCA_028824575.1 Candidatus Poribacteria bacterium
GCCGGGGATACCCGAACGCTTGAACTTCCAAACGACTTTGATGCCATCGTCGGTAGACTTGTTCTGCTGTATATGGCAGACCCAGCAGAGGCACTTAAAAAGTTGAGCACCCATCTTCGCCCCGGAGGAATTATCGCCTTTCAAGATACTGAACTCACACTCTATCGGGCGGTTATACATCCGGATACACCTTTGATAAATCAGTTGGTTGAATGGGGTCTCACAGTGTTTGAACGTTCAGGGGCACATCTCAACATCGGTATGGAATTCTACCGGATATTCGTTGATGCAGGTCTGCCTGAGCCTACCTTACACTTTGAGGCTCCCATGGGCGGGCCTGAAGGCTGGCCCGGGTTTGAGTATCTCGCCAACAGTTTTCGGAGCCTCATTCCGCTCATGGAGGCGTATGACATTGCGACAAGTGAAGAGGTAGATATCGACACACTCGCAGATCGGATTCAAGCGGAAGTCACGACCTCAAAGCGACCGCTCCTGTTGCCGCCGCACATCACAGCGTATGCCTCTCTACCGATGTAACAGGGATTGATGTATGGCGAAAGATCACGCGCAGAACTTGCACGCGTCAAATAGCGATGCTACCTATACGTTAGGACGCACCTCCCACGAAACAACCCGCCTCATTGAGCAATCAAGAATCTATGGCGAGTCAACGCACCGGCTTTGCAAACGAGCCGGTATTACAGTCGGAATGCGTGTGCTTGAAATCGGAAGTGGGGCGGGTGATGTCGCACTCACGCTTGCCGAACTTGTCGGACCGACAGGTAAGGTCGTTGGTGTGGATGTTAACGCAGATATCCTTGACACCGCACGCCAACGCGCAATTGATGCAGGTAGGCAGAACGTCGAATTCATCGCAGACGACGCGCGCACCCTCACATTTCCAGAAAAATTTGATGCGATCGTTGGGCGGTTCGTGTTGATGTATATGGCGGATCCAGGAGAGGCATTCGCTACATTCATGACGCACTTAAAACCTGGTGGGATCGCCGCATTTCAAGAACCGGAATACACACTCTATCCTGCCTTCTTACATCCAGATACGCCGCTTATGAATCAGCTCATCGCATGGATTTTGGATGTGTTTGCGCATTCAGGGGCGCATCTCAACATGGGGATTGGACTTTATCAGACTTTTGTAGACACAGGTTTACCACCACCGACGATGCATCTTGAGTCTCCGATCGGTGCCGAAAAAACGTGGGCAGGTTACCGATACATGGCGACTATCTTTCAGAGCCTGCTGCCACTCCTCGAAAAGTATGGACTTGCTACTGCAGAACAGGTTGATGTAAATACGTTAGCCGCACGGATTCGGCAGGAGGTTATCGCCTCAAAACGTCCATTCTTCTTACCGCTGCATGTGACGGCATACGCAACACTCCCAATCCATTAAGCCAAACCTACCGTATGTAGATAACTACTGACTGCTGATGGCTGATGGCTATTCCTCTGACTGCTAACTGCTGACAACTGAAAACTGAAGACTAATAACTATAAAAAATGTGATTTTTGGTTGATATACAAATCGATATGTGGTATAATTATACAAAGTAATTTTAACGAATCGAATTCCATCTGAGAGGCATAGTCCTTTCTGGACATGTGCATTCAGATGGGGTTTACGCAATTAATCTCTGCTCCCTGCTTTTATTCTAACGGCAGAGGAGCCATCAGTCCGAAGAGAGGCATGAAAATTTGAAACCTTATGAACTCCTGCTTATCATTACGCCTGACCATGATGAAAACGAAGCAGAAGCACTTACTGACCAAGTAAAGGGCATCATCGAAAATGGTGGGACTCTCGTGAAACTTGATCCTTGGGGAAAAAAGCGACTCGCCTATCCGATCCGGAAACGGAGTGAAGGCTATTACGTGCTCTACATTTTTGAGAGCGCACCGGGGTTTGTCGCGGAATTAAACCAGGCTTTACACGTCATTGAAGCGATTCTCCGCTACATGATCGTACAATACGAAGATGATATAGATAAGTTGAAAGCCGAACTTGCCGCCGAGGCGGAGCCGCCAACACCCGAAGTGGAACAACCGACACCTGAAGTAGAGGCGTCAACGTCTGATGATGTGGAAGCAGAAGAGGCAACAGATAATGAGGATGCAGAGGCTGAAGATACATAAGTATCGCTTGAATTTTAAACAGCGGGCTTTGGGCTTCTAATAAAAAGCACCGAAAGCCTCAAGAGTGTATAAAGAGGAGAAACCATGGCAAGTTTCAACAAGGTCATCCTAATGGGGAATCTTACTCGAGACCCCGAATTGAAATTTCTTCCGAGTGGAACATCAGTCGTGAATTTTGGTCTCGCTGTCAGTGAGCGTTACACTGATCGGCAATCAGGCGAGCAGAAAGAATCCGTCTGTTTTATTGATGTAGCAGCTTGGGGTAGACAGGCAGAAATAGTAAACGAATATCTCAGTAAAGGCAGTCCTGTTTTCCTTGAAGGGAGTCTTAAATTTGACTCTTGGGAGGCAGATGACGGAACCAAGCGGAACAAACTTTCTGTTACAGCGTTTCGTATTCAACTAATTGGTGGGCGGCGCGATGGAGATGCGATGGGCGATGGTTATGCTGATGCTCAG